>CAZMRP010000044.1:0-15235 GCA_964568275.1 uncultured Myxococcales bacterium | reverse complement strand
GCCGCGTCGCCGTAGGGGACGACCTTGAAGCCCGGGGTGAACGGGGCGAAGTCCTCCTTGTACAGCTCCTCGGTGGAGAAGCTGATCACGGTGACGGTGCGGCCGTGGAAGTTGTTCGAGCAGACGATGATCTCGGCCTGGCCGCGGGGCACCTTCTTGACCCGGTGGCCCCACTTGCGGGCCAGCTTGACCGCGGTCTCGACCGCCTCGGCGCCGGTGTTCATCGCCAGCACCATCTCCATCCCGCAGAACTCGGCCAGCTCCTTGCAGAACGGGCCGAACTCGTCGGTGTAGAACGCGCGCGAGGTCAGCGTGCAGCGCTCGAGCTGCCGCAGCGCCGCCTTGAGCAGTCGCGGGTGCCGGTGGCCGTGACTGACGGCCGAGTAGGCCGACAGGAAGTCGAGGTAGCGGTTCCCCTCCAGGTCGGTGACCCAGGCCCCCTCGGCGTGGGCGATGACGATCGGCAACGGCTTGTAGTTGTGCGCGCCGTACTGCTCGGTCATGTCGATGATCTGCTGGCTGGTCGGCATGGTCCTCCTCGCTTCCCGCCCCCCAGGCGTCCTGGGGCCGGGTCTTACACGAGCGGTTGGGCGAGTCAAGCGGCGGGCACGAGGAGGACCGAAGGTCGGGCGGGGCGGGGCTCGACCCGCCCGCTCCGCCGGCGACCTGCGCGCAATCCACGCGATCTCGACGGCTTGGCCCATCTCGCGGATCCTTGGCACATCATTACATTTTTTCACTCGGGGACCGACGAGTTCCGGGGAACTTCCGCCCTTGACCCGTGACCAAGACCGGCACGCGCGAACCTTCGACAGGCACGGCTCGCGCGGCCGGCCCACGAGAGTGGCCGGCGGGAGGAAGACCGATGGAACACCCGACGCTGACCGCCCCCGTGACCTTGCCGAACGCTCGACCCAGGCCGCTGCGCGTCGTCCACGGCCCCGACGGCCGTCCGCGGCTGTTGCGCCGCGGCGCCGCGGCCTTCGCGGCGTTGCGCACCAACCTGCCCAAGGTGCTCCGCATCGGCGTGATCCAGGGGGCGCGGATCACGGAGGAGCGGATGCTGCGGGACCGCGAGCTGGTGACGATCGGCCGTTCGGAGAAGGCCGACTTCGCGGTGGACAGCCCGGCGTTGCCGGGGCGGTTTCCGCTGTTCGAACGGCAGGCGGGCGCGAAGGGGACGAGCTGGCGGCTCAACCTGATGCCGGGGATGACGGGGAAGGTGGCGTTCCCGGCGGAGCAGGGCGGCACGCTGGACGTGGACCGGCTGGTGGCGGCGGGGAAGGCCGAGCCGGGGCCGCACGGGCTGCGGGTGACGCTGACGTCCGACTGCCGCGGCAAGGTGGTGGTGGGCGACACGACGCTGCTGTTCCAGTTCGTGGTGGCGCCGCCGGTGCAGCCGCCGCCGCAGCTGCCGGCCTCGGTGCGCGGAGGCTGGACGGCGCGGCTCGATCCCAGGTTCGCCCTGTCGCTCGGGTTCGCCGCGCTGCTGCACTTCGGCCTGATGGGGTTCACGATGGCGACCGAGTGGCCCAAGCCGTCGCTGGAGGAGACGCTGGAGACCGGCTGGCCGGTGCAGTTCCAGCCGGTGCTGATCGAGCTCCCGGCGGACAAGGTGGAGGCCGACGGCGACGAGCCGACGGCGCAGGGGGCGACGGCGGCGAAGCCGGACGGCGCGGAGCCGGGCGACAAGCCGGAGGGGCCCGAGGCGCCGGCGACGGCCGCGAGCCCGGAGCCGGGCAAGCCGGAGGCGGGGTACCACCCCACGGTGCCGACGGTGCGGCACGCCTACGGGGACGAGTCGTTGACCGACCACGAGTTGGCCAAGCTCGGCGACCAGCTGGGCCAGGCGCTCGAGCTGCAGAACATCCTCGCCGGCGGCCGCGGCCCGGCGATGGGGGTCGGCGAGCCGTTCGACGGCTCCTCGAGCGCGATCGTCAATCTGCGCGACTCGCTGGCCGGCACGACGGTGGTCGGCGACGGCGAGCGTCAGGGCGGCTACACGACCTACACCGGCGTCGTGGCGGCCGGGCCGGCGGTGGGACCGGTCGGGCCCGGGACGACGCCCCCGACGACGGTGGTGGTGCCGGACATCGATACCGCGACCGACGTCGAGCCGCAGACGATCGTGACGGGCACGGTGCGGGCGACCGGAACGGACCGGCTGGACAGCCCCGGGGTGATGAACGGCAGCGTCTTCCGCGCGGCGCTGGAGCGCAAGCGGCGGCAGGTCGAGGCCTGCTACAACCAGGCGCTGCCGCGCGACCCGACGCTCCAGGGCAGCGTGCGGCTGGTGGTCACGGTGAACCAGCAGGGCGGCGTGCGGATCGCCGTGGAATCGGCCGACACGAGCCTGCAGGCCTCCGGCGTGACGCAGTGCATCGCCCAACGGCTCGGGACGCTGAACTTCGCCTCCGCCCCGCCCCAGGGCGGCGAGCTGCGGGTCCGCGTCGGCTACGACTTCATCGCTCCGTAGCGCCCTCCCCGCCTGTATCGTTCGCACCACGGTGTAGCGTCCCCTGCCACGACGCCGCGACGGGCCCGGGTTGCGCTTCCGCCGCAATTGCCGCACGTTCATCGGTTGGCACGCGGGGCGCAACCTCCGGCGCGCGCCGCGGGATGGCGAGGGGACGCCCGCGACGGGGAGGCAGGACGATGGAACGGAAGACGACGATCGCGACGCGCGCATTGGTCCGGCGGGGCCTGGCCCTGGCGACGGCCGTGGTGATGACCAACGGCTGCTGGTCGGCCGACTGGGACGAGGGCGAGGGCGGCGGGGGCGGCTGCGGGGGGACGCCGGGGACGCTGGGGGTGGCGACGTTCCGCTTCGAGCAGAACGGCCTGGACGACCTGTCGGACCCGAGCGGCAATGCGTTCGCGGTGGGGACGGTGGAGCTGTTCCAGGTGGAGCTGTCGGGCGACCCGCCGCCGCCGGTGCGGGTGGAAGCGGTCGACCCGGAGCTGTTCGAGGTCGACACGGTGGGCACGCCGGAGTTTCCGCATCGGCTGACGTTCGTCGGGCCGGGCGTCGGCGCGCTGCGGGTGACGAACGCGGACGACGGGGCGCTCGTCGACGAGGTGGTGCTGCGGGTGGCGGAGCCGCGGGCGCTGCGGCTGTCGGCGGGGCACGTGGCGCAGCCGTCGTTCGACGGCGCGGGGCTGTTCGGCGAGCCGTCGCGCGTGGTGCTCGCGCCGGGCGCCGCCTGCCGGCTGTTCTGGCACCTGACGGACGGTTCGGAGCGGATCCTGTACGGCGTCTTCTCACCGACGGCGACGACCTCGACGGTCGTCGGTTTCGAGGCGCAGGGGATGACGGTACTGAGCCTGATCGGCGCGCGGGTCCACGCGGCGCAACAGGTCGTCGGGCTCGCCGAGGGGACCGAGACGGTCCGGTTCGCGGGACCGCGCGGGCTGGCGCGCGAGGTGACGTTCGAGGTGACGGCGACGGCGACGCTGGTCGCCGCCGAGTTGGGGCTGTGGCCGGGATACGCCACGGAGTTCGAGCTGGGGGAGCAGACGCTGCTGCTCGCCGCGGGACGCACGGCGGAGGGTCATCCGGCCTACGGGTTCCCGTTCGAGTTCTCCTCGAGCGATTCCGCGGTGGCGGAGGTGACGCGGGAGTTCGAGCAGCCGGACACGGCGGTGGTGCGGTTCCTGGCGCTGGGGACGGCGACGCTGACGGTGCGTTACGCCGACGACCCGACGATCGCGGGGACCTTCGAGGTGACGGTGGTCCCGCCGGAGCCCGCGGAGGAGTGACCCGGCCGAGGCCTACGGCACGCAGACCTTGCGGTTGGTGGAGCCGCCGCCGGTCGACCGGCAGGTGAAGTACTCGCCGGCCCCCTCGTGGCACCACGCCGCCTCGTCGGTCACGCCTTCGCAGCTCAGGAAGCAGAAGTACTGGCCGGTCGACTCGAACGGCGCGCAGACCTGCGGGAACTCGGTGTCGCACTCGCCGGCCACGGCGCAGCAGTCGGCGTCGGTGACGCAGTGGTGGGTGCAGTAGCCGCCGGGGACGCGGTCCATGCAGACCACGTCGCCCTGGAGCGTGGTCTGGTCGATCCCGGGGTAGCAGTCGTCGACGGTCTCGCACGGCCGGCCGGTATTCTCCCCCTGGTCGTCGTCGTCGCAGCCGGCGACGACGCCCCCGGCGAGAAGTGCGGTCAGCGACAGGAGCAGCGTTCTCGAGTGCATGGGGTCCTCCTTCTCTCCTCCCCCGCGTTCCGGGTTCACCGGACATTCGCGGGGAGCCGAGGAGACCTTACACCGGCGACCGCCGGCGGGCGAGCCGTCGGTTGCCGGCGGCTTGACCGACAGAACCCCGCCCCGACAGAACCCCGCCCCGACCCTTGACAGCGCCGGTCGCGCCTCGTAGGTTACGCGCTGTTGAACGGTCCGTCGTACGCCGAGCGAGTGCCGGCGGCGGCGGGTCCGGTTGGAGAGAGAATCTTCCGAGCCCTGCCGTGCTGTCCAATCCTTCCCACCTCTGGTCCAGCGTTGCGAGCCGTTCGTGAATCGACGGGAGGCAAGATGAGCGGTACCGATCAGAACGTCGTGTGCTCGGTGTGCGGGAAGACCTTCGTGTTCACCGCGGGCGAGCAGGAGTTCTACCAGCAGAAGGGGTTCCAGGCGCCGCCGAAGCGGTGTCCGGATTGCCGTCGGGAGCGTCGCGACCGGCAGCGCGGTTCGGAGAGCCAGGTCTACCGGGCGCCGTCGTTCCAGTCCGGTCCGTCGCCGAGCGGGGCGGCGTTCGGCGGGGAGTATCGCAGCCCGGCGTTCCGCGAGTACGACGTGGCGGCGGACCCGACGCGCAGCCAGGCGCGGCGGCCGACCTATCCGGCGACCTGCGCGCAGTGCGGGGCGGAGACGCAGCTGCCGTTCCGGCCGATCGAGGGCAAGGAGTACTTCTGTCGCGACTGCTACCGTTCGCGCAAGGGCGTGGGCGGTCCGTAGGCTCCGGCGGCGCGGGGCGGCTCAGACCGGCAGCGCGGTGCCGGTGCCGATGCCGTAGTACTCGAAGCCCGACTCCCCCAGATTGAACTTCGCGTAGAGGTTCCGGCCGTCGAAGATCAGCGGGCGTTTCATCGTCGCCTTGAGCCGGTCGAAGTCCGGGGTGCGGTAGCCCTGCCACTCGGTGCAGACCACCAGCGCGGCGGCGCCGGCCGCGGCGGCGTATTCGTCCGCGGGGTACTCGACGCCGGCGGGCAGGACGGCGCGGGCGTTGTCGACGGCCACCGGGTCGTGGGCGGCGACGCGGACGCCGGCCTCGAGCAGCGCGCCGATCACGCCCAACGACGGGGCTTCGCGCATGTCGTCGGTCTCGGGCTTGAAGGATAGGCCCCAGACGGCCACGCGGGCGTCACGCGCCTCGGCGCCGAGCCGGGCGAGCAGCTTGCGGGCCAGCAGCGACTTCTGCCGCTCGTTGACCCGGTGCGCGGCGCCGAGCACCTCGAGCGGCAGGCCGGCCTGCTCGGACATCCCGAGCAGCTCGCGGACGTCCTTGGGGAAGCACGAGCCGCCGTAGCCGCAGCCGGGGAAGAAGTAGCGCAGGCCGATGCGGGAGTCCGAGCCGGCGCCGACGCGGACCGAGGCGGCGTCGGCCCCCACCCGCTCGCAGAGGTTGGCGATCTCGTTGACGAACGAGATCCGCGCGGCGAGGTACGCGTTGGACACGTACTTGGTCAGCTCGGCGGACCGCGGGTCCATCAGCAGGATCCGCTCCGCGGTGCGCATCAGCGGCAGGTAGAGCCGGCGCACCGTCTCGCGGGCCCGCTCGGTGCGCGCGCCGATCACCACCCGGTCCGGCTTCATGAAGTCGGCGACCGCGTTCCCCTCCTTGAGGAACTCGGGATTGGAGACGACGTCGAACGGCACCTGGGTCGACGAGCCGATCAGCTGGGTCACGCGGTCGTTGGTGCCCACCGGAACGGTGCTCTTGATCATCACGATCGTGTACTCGCGGATCGTGCGGGCGACGGTCCGGGCCACCTCGAGCACCTGGGACAGGTCGGCCCGGCCGTCGGCCCCGGAGGGGGTACCGACGGCGACGACCACCACCTGGGACTCCCGGATCGCCGTCTCGACCTCCGAGGAGAAGCGCAGGCGCCCGGCGGCCTGGTTGCGCGACACCAGTTCCTCCAGGCCCGGCTCGTAGATCGGGATCCGGCCGGCCCGGAGCGCCTCGACCTTGCGGGAATCGGCGTCGACGCAGTGCACGGTGTTGCCGAGGTTGGCGAAGCCCGCCCCGGCGACGAGGCCCACGTAACCGGAACCGACGACGGCGATGCGCATCCAAGCACCTCCGGAGGCGGAAATAGCCGAGGAGGTCGGGAAAGTCGAGGGCGTCGAGGGGCGGTGGGGGGACGGGGTCGCGGCGCGCGGCTCAGACCGGAACGCCGGTGAAGCGGATCACGATCACGGTGATGTTGTCGACGCCGCCCGCGGCGTTGGCTTCCTCGATCAGCTTGGCGGTGACCAGGTTGAGGTCGTGGGAGTAGCGCCGGAAGGTGGCGAGCATCTTGTCGTCGGGGACCATGCCGGACAGGCCGTCCGAGCAGAGCAGGTAGACGTCGTCGATCCGCGGCACCTCGAAGTTGATGTCGACCTGGACGGTCTCCTTCATCCCCAGGGCGCGGGTGATGACGTTCTTGTGCGTGAAGTTCTCGATCTCCTCCTTGGAGAGCGGGCGCATCTTCAGGTAGTCGTTGAGGAACGAATGGTCCTCGGTGAGCTGCTCGATGCGGTCGTCGCGGATGCGGTAGATCCGGCTGTCGCCCACGTGCGAGAGGTAGGCGCCTTCGCGGACGAACAGGATCGACACGACGGTGGTGCCCATCCCCTTGTAGCGCGGGTCGCTCTGGGCCTTCTCGTAGATCTGGAGGTTGGCCAGCTTGATCCCGGTGATCAGGCGGTTGGCCTCGTAGTTTCGCGAGCGGTCCATCTTGTACGGCCAGGTCGCCTCGGGGTCCTCGCCGGTGCGCTTGAAGAAGTCGCGGATCACCGAGACCGCCAGCTGGCTGGCCACTTCGCCCGACGCGTGGCCGCCCATGCCGTCGGCGACGATGTACAGATTCTCGTCCTGCACGATGGAGAACGAGTCCTCGTTCCCGGTGCGCTTGACACCCACGTCGGTCTGGCCGGCAACCTGCACCGGAATCGTCTGCGTCGGCACCGGGCTCGGTCCTCCTGCTTCCGTCCGGAAGCGAGCCCGAAGATAGCATCGGCTTTTCCGCAGTGTCAAACCGGCGTCGACGGGCCGCAGGGGACGGCGCGGCCGGCCGTGGTATAGTCCGCGCCCGTGCGGAATCTCCGGCGCAACATCGTGCTCGCGGTCGTGCTCGGCGTGCTGGTCTACGCCGTGCTGGCGGGCGACGCCGACGTCGGGCAGCTCGGCGTGGAGCTGGGCCGTTACGCGTGGTGGACCTTCGCCGCGGCGCTCGGGCTGGCGTTTTCCAACTACCTGATCCGGTTCGTGAAGTGGGAGCTGTACCGCCGGCAGCTATCGATCGCGCTCGGACTCGGCGAGAGCTTCGGGGTGTTCCTGGCCGGGTTCGTGATGTCGGTGACGCCCGCCAAGCTCGGCGAGGTGCTCAAGTCGTTCCTGCTCAAGGAGCGGCGGGGCGTGCCGATCGCGACCAGCGCGCCGATCGTGCTGGCCGAGCGGCTGACCGACCTGATCGCGTTGATCGCGCTGGCGGCCGTCGGGGCCTTGTCGTTCCGGCTGGGCGCGCTGGTGCTGGCGGCGGGCTCGCTGCTGGTGGGGCTGATCGCCGTGGTGGTGGGGGTGCGGCCGGTGAGCGAGTGGACGGCGCGCCGGCTGGGCCGGCTGCCGCTGCTGCGACGGCGGGCGGAGGCGGTGGCGGAGCTGTTCCGCAGCGCCTACCGGCTGTGCCGGGCGCCGAACCTGCCGCTGCCGGTGCTGCTGTCGGCGGCGGGCTGGTGCTGCGAGGCGGTGGCGATGTGGCTGATCGTCAACGGCTTCCCGGGCGTGGCGGCGGACTTCGGCACGGTGCTGTTCATCTACAGCCTGTCGACGGTGGCCGGGGCGCTGGCGATGATGCCGGGCGGCCTCGGCGTGACCGACGGCGGAATGGCCGGGATGCTCGTGCTGCTGCTGGCGACGGTCCGGCCCGGCGTCGCCTCGGCGGCCACGATCCTGGTCCGGCTGGCCACGCTCTGGTTCGCCGTGCTCGTCGGCCTGGTGGCGCTCGGGGCGCTGCGCGCCTCCCCGCCCCGGCCCTACGGGCAGGCCGACTCGTCGACCACAATCGACAGCCGGTAGCTGTTGCAGGTCGACGTGGTGCCGAACAGCGTGACGCGCAGGTAGACGCTGCCCAGCCGCTCGCTGGTCCAGCGGATCGCCTCGCGGTCGGTGGTGCTGTTGCTGCTGCGCAGGTTGGCGCCGGTGGCGCTCTGCAGGTTGAGATCGATGTCGCCCGCGGCGTGGACGAAGCGCGCGACGATGTGGACCACGGCGCCGACGCAGACCGGCAGCTCGAAGTAGTCGTCGTCGCCGGGGAGCACCGCGAGGTACTCGGTCGCGGTCGGGACGGTCCAGTCGGTGGCGGTCGCGCGGTCGTCGTTGTCCTCGTGGAGGTCCTCGGCGCAGGTCGCCGGCAGGCAGGCGGCGTCGATCGCGCAGTCGAAGTCGTCGCAGTCCGTGGCGCCGTCCCGGTCGTCGTCCAGCGTGTCGGCGCAGGCGGTCTCGACGCACCCGACGGCCCCGGCGCACTCCGGGTCGGCGCAGTCGGTCAGCCCGTCGCCGTCGTTGTCGATGCCGTCGGTGCAGTCCTCGGGGTCGCCGAGCGCGATCGCCAGCGTGAAGGCACCGGCGGCGGTGTTGTAGCCGTCGACGAACAGGTGATAGGTGCCGGGTTCGAGGGTGATCGTGAAGCGCGAGTCGTAGTCGCTGCCCGAGTCGTCGTCGCAGGCCAGGGTGGCGCCGGCGGCGCAGTCCGCGCCGCGCAGATGGGCGACGGTGTCGTAGCTCGAGCCGGAGAGGTCGACGGTCACCGCGGCCCGCGCGGTCAGTTCGAACCGGTAGACCACGTCGGGACCGCGGGCGCCGCCGCCGCAGGTGCTGCCGTAGTCCGCGGCCATCCCGGTGGTGTCGCCGGACCAGGTGCCCTCCGGGTCGTCCGGCAGGTCGAACGGTGCGGCGCAGGTGTCGTAGCCGCCGGTGCAGGCGGGGTCGGCGCTGCACACGGCGTCGGCGCAGCAGGCGGGGTCGGCGCAGTCGGTCAGGCCGTCGCCGTCGTCGTCCAGGCCGTCGGCGCAGTCGGTCTCCTCCGAGCACACGGGGTCGGAGTCGCAATCGTCGTCGTCGCAATCGGTCAGCCCGTCGCCGTCCTCGTCCAGCCCGTTGGTGCAGTCGGTCTCCCCGGCGGGACAGGCGCTGCGGTCGACGGTCAGGGTCAGCGTGTAGCCGTTGCAGGGACTGGGGTCGCGGTCCCACAGGTAGACGTGGAGGTAGACGGTGCCCACCGACGCCGCGGTCCAGCTCAACGTCTCGTCGTCGGTGCCGGACGTGGCGCCGGCAAGGCGCGTGCCGGCGGCGGTCTCGAGCAGGACGTCGATGTCGCCCAGGGCGTGGACGAAGTCGAGCGACGCGCTCACGACGGCGCCGGGGCAGACGTCGATCGCGAAGTAGTCGGGGTCGCCGGGCAGCACGGCCAGCACGTCGTCCGGGGCGACCAGGGAGCCGTCGGCGGCGGTGGCCCGGGTGTCGTTGTCCTCGAACGGGTCGGTGGCGTCGCTGCACGCGGGGCGGCAGGCGTCGTCGAACGTGCAGTCGGCGTCGTCGCAATCGGTCATCCCGTCCCCGTCGTCGTCCACGCCGTTGTCGCAGGACGACTCGGGGCGGCACGCGGGGTCTGAGGCGCAGTCGGGGTCGTCGCAGTCCGTCGACCCGTCGCCGTCGTCGTCGACGCCGTTGGTGCAGTTCGACTCGGGCAGGCAGGCCGGGTCGCGCGCGCAATCCGGGTCGCCGCAATCGGTCAGCCCGTCCCGCTCGTCATCGATCCCGTTCGCGCAGTCGAGCTCGTAGCAGGCCGGCGACGAGGCGCAGTCGAAGTCGTCGCAGTCGGTGAACCCGTCCTCGTCGTCGTCCAGGCCGTTCGCGCAATCGGTCTCGGCCGTCGTGCCGCACTCCGGCTCGAACGCGCAGTCCCGGTCGTCGCAGTCGGTCGTCCCGTCCCCGTCGTCGTCCACGCCGTTCGCGCAGTCCGTCTCGGTCGGCGTCGTCCCGCAGGCCGGATCGGACGCGCAGTCCCGGTCGTCGCAGTCGGTGAGCCCGTCGTCGTCGTCGTCCACGCCGTTCGCGCAATCGGCCTCCGGCCGCGGCAGGCACGACAGCGATCCGGCGCAGTCCCGGTCGTCGCAGTCCGTCAGCCCGTCGTCGTCGTCGTCCACGCCGTTCGCGCAATCGGTCTCCGGGGTCGGCAGGCACGACAGCGATCCGGCGCAGTCCCGGTCGTCGCAGTCCGTGGCCCCGTCCCCGTCGTCGTCCAGGCCGTTGGTGCAATCGGTCTCGGGATCGCCGACGACGCAGGCGGGCATCCCCAGGCAGTCGGGGTCGAGGCAATCGGTGCTGCCGTCCCGGTCGTCGTCGATGCCGTTGTTGCAGATCTCGCCCACGGAGCTGGGGTCGTCGCCGCACCCGGCGGCGAGGGCGGCGAGCGAAACGAGCAGCAGCGGCAGCAGGCGAGCGTTCATGGTACCTCCCTGGGCGCCGGGGTCGTCGGCGCGGCGCCGTGCCCCGCGCGCGGCGCGGGACCCGGATCGTACATAGCGCATTCGGGGCGGAGCACAAGGGGGGAGCCCGCGACCCGGCCGGCGGCCGACCGCCGACCGCATCGCCCCGACCGCTCACTGCCCTCTTGCTTTCCGGCCGGTCCCGGACTAACGGCCGGAGGTCGAGTCGGGCAGGGGGATCGGCCGAGCGCCGACGGCACCTGCGAAGCGCGGGGCGGAAAGGAGATCGAGCATGTCGCGGGAGCGAGTCCTCATCCTCGGGGCGGCGGGGCGTGACTTCCACAACTTCCACCGTTTCTTCCGGGACAACGAGGCGTACGAGGTGGTCGGCTTCACGGCCACGCAGATTCCGGGGATCGACCAGCGGCGGTACCCGAAGGAGCTGTCGGGCCGGCTGTACCCGGACGGAATCCCGATCTACCCGGAGGCGCAGCTCGAGCACCTGGTGCGCAGCCTGCGGGTCGACTCGGTGGTCTTCGCCTACAGCGACGTGCCGCACGAGGTGGTGATGCACCTGGCCTCGCGCGCCATGGCCGGCGGTGCGGACTTCTGGTTCCTCGGCCACAACCGCACGATGCTCGACACCAAGGTGCCGGTGATCGCGGTCTGCGCCGTGCGCACCGGCTGCGGCAAGAGCCAGACCTCGCGCTACGTCGCGGCGCAGCTGCGGCAGGCCGGGCTGCGGGTGGTGGCGCTGCGGCACCCGATGCCCTACGGCGACCTGGTGCGGCAGAAGGTCGAGCGGCTGGCGACGATGGACGATCTGGTCAAGTTCGAGTGCACGATCGAGGAGCGCGAGGAGTACGAGTCGCACATCGAGATGGGCACCGTCGTCTACGCCGGCGTCGTGTACTCCGAGATCCTCGCCGAGGCGGAGCGCGAGGCGGACGTGATCATCTGGGACGGCGGCAACAACGACACCTCGTTCGTCCGGCCCGACCTGTGGATCACCGTGGCCGACCCGCTGCGCCCCGGTCACGAGTTGAAGTACCACCCGGGCGAGGTGAACCTGCGGGCGGCGGACGTGGTGCTGATCAACAAGGCCAACACGGCGCCGAAGGCGGACGTCGAGGCGGTGGTGGCGACGGTGCGGCAGGTGAACCCCTCCGCGACCGTCGTGCTCGGGGCGTCGGTGGTGACGGTGACGGACCCCAAGTCGGTGAAGGGCAAGCGGGTGCTGCTGGTCGAGGACGGGCCGACGCTGACCCACGGCGAGATGTCGTTCGGCGCGGGCCAGGTGGCGGCCGAGAAGTACGGGGCGAAGGAGATCGTCGACCCGCGGCCGTTCGCGGTGGGCTCGATCAAGGCCACCTACGAGAAGTACTCGCACCTGCAGAAGCTGCTGCCGGCCGTCGGCTACTACCCGGCCCAGATCCGGGACCTCGAGGCGTCGATCAACGCGGTGCCGTGCGACGTGGTGCTGGCGGCGACGCCGATCGACCTGGCGCGGCTGATCCACGTCAACAAGCCGGTGGTCCGCGTGACCTACGAGCTCGAGGACGTCGGCGCGCCGACGCTGAAGGAGCTCCTCAACAACTTCATCGAGAAGGTGGTCCGGAGCGGCTAGCCGCGCCGCCCGTCGCGGGAGCGCCGCCGCGCGGAGCCCGGCCGGGTCCGGCCGGGCGGAGGGAGGTGTCGTCGATGACGACGAACGGTCAGCGGCCGGTGGCCGTGGTGGCGTTCGGTGGGAACGCGATCCTGCGCCAGGGGGAGCGCGGCCTGGTCGACGAGCAGGTCCGCAACGCGGACCGTGCGGTGCTGCCGGTGGTCGACCTGATCGAGCAGGGCTATGCGCTGCTGATGGTCCACGGCAACGGGCCGCAGGTCGGCAACGAGATGCTGCGCAACGAGGAGGCGTCGACCAAGATCCCCCCGGCGCCGCTCGACGTCTGCGACGCCTCGACCCAGGGCACGATGGCCTACGTGCTCGAGAAGTCGTTGCGCAACGTGCTGGCCCAGCGCCAGCTCCGCGTCAACGTCAGCTCGCTCGTGACGATGGTGCGGGTCGACCCCAAGGACCCCGGCTTCGCGCGCCCGACCAAGCCGATCGGGCCGTTCTTCAACGCCTACCGCGCCCAGCACCTGATGGACGAGCACAAGTGGACGATGGTCGAGGACGCGGGGCGCGGCTGGCGCAAGGTCGTCGCCTCGCCCCAGCCGCTCGAGGTGCTCGGCGTCGAGGCGTTGCGCGACCTGCTCGCCGCGGGCCACGCCGTCATCGCCGGCGGCGGCGGGGGCATCCCGATCGCCGTCAGCCCCGGCGGCAGCATCGTCGGCGTCGAGGCGGTGATCGACAAGGACCGCACGGCGTCGCTGCTGGCGCGCGAGGTGCGGGCGCACCTGTTCATCATCCTGACTGCGGTCGACGAGATCTTCGTCGACTTCCAGAAGCCGACCCAGCGGGCGGTGAAGGTGCTGACCTGCGACGAGGCCGAGCGGTACCACCGCGAGGGCCAGTTTCCGCCCGGCTCGATGGGGCCCAAGGTCGAGGCGGCGGTGGAGTTCCTGCATCACGGCGGCCGCGAGGTGATCATCACCTCGGAGCGCCGCCTGCCCGACGCCCTGCGCGGCCTCGGCGGCTCCCGCATCGTCCACTCCGGCACGGCGGAGGACTGGGGCGGCCAGCAGGTCCTGTTCTGGTAGACCGGGCGGGGCTCGAGTCTTGAACGTCCGCTGACAACGTCGTATTTTCCGCGCCCCGACGCGGGACACGATGGTGAAGCTCCCTTCCGTCCGTTCGATCCTCGGCTTCCTGGCCCGCCACGGCTGGGCGATCCTCGCCGTGCTCGTCGCCCTCGCCTTCTTCATCCCGATGCTGGAGATGTGGGGCTGGTACGGGCGTGGGGACTGGGGCTACTTCCACCTGCTGGACGAGGTGGCGCGACGGACGATCCGCGATTTCGGCGAGCTGCCCGAGTGGAACCCGTACGTCTGCGGGGGGAACGTGCTGGCGGCCAACACCCAGGCGCACGTCGGGTCGCCGTGGGTGGTGTTCCCGCTCTGGCTGGGGCCCGGGGACGGGGTGAAGGTCGCGGCGATGCTCCACGCCGCCGTGGGGGCCGTCGGCGCCTTCGCGCTGTTCGGGCTGCTGGGGCTGCGCGGCGCGGGTCGGTTCCTCGCCACCATGGTGTTCGTCTGCTCGGGGTTCTTCGGCCACCAGGTCGCGGGGGGGCACGTCTGGGCCTGGCCGTTCTACTACCTGCCGCTGGTGCTGTACTTCTTCCTCCGCGGGTGCTGGGACCTGCGCTGGGCCTCGCTGGCCGGGCTGTTCTGGGGCCTGATGATCGTCGAGGGGGGCGTCTATCCCGCGCCGTACACCGCGCTGCTGCTCGGCGCCGTGGTGTTCGCCCTGCTGCTCGGCTGGACGCCGCTGCCCGACCGGGGACGCGCGACCTGGTGGAAGATCCTCGCGGCGTTCGGCGTGGCCGTCGGGTTCTGCGCGCTGATCGGCGCGATGAAGCTGTTGCCGAGCCTGCTGCACGTCGCCGAGCACCCGCGGGACGTCACGAACTACGATCGCGTCGGCCTCGGCACGCTGCTCGACGGGCTCGTCTCCCGCCACCGCGAGTGGGGCTGGGAGCGCTTCAGCCACCACAACTACCGCTGGTGGGGCGAGTACGGGATCTACGTCGGCTGGGCCGTGCTGGTGCTGGCGGCGGGGGCCGCCGTGCTGCGCTTCCGCCGCGCGCGCGTCCCGCTGGTGCTGCTCGGGCTGTCGCTCGCCGTGGCCCTCGGCAACCTCGGTCCGGGCTCCCCGTGGCAGTTGCTGCACCGGCTCCCGGTGTTCGAGAACCTGCGGGTGCCCACCCGCTTCGGGGTGTTCACGGTGCTGGTGCTGGCGTTCCTGGCGGGGCTCGCGATCTCCGAGGGCGAGCGCTGGCTGCGCGGCCGGCTCACCGGCCGGTGGACCGTCTGGGTGGCGCGCCTGCTGCCCGCGGTCGTGGCGCTCGGGGTGGCGGCGGACGTGGCGTGGTTCAACACGCACAAGTTCAAGGGCGAGTGGATCGAGAAGGCGCCCGAGCCCGACGAGCCCGCGGCGCCGATGGTGCAGAGCCAGGGCACCTGGAAGCGGATGTACGACCATCCGGCGCGCAACCGCGGCAGCATCACCTGCCAGGAGCCCAACCCCGTGCCGAGGTCCCCGCGCGTGCGGCCGCAGCAGCACGAGTACGGCGTGCAGCCGCCCGCGGCCGGCACGGTGCGACTGGTTTCCTGGTCGCCCAACCGGCTCGACCTCGACGTGGAGCTGACCGACGAGGCCCGGGTGTGGGTCAACCAGAACCACCACGAGGGGTGGACGGTCGACGTCGGGCGGGTGGACCCGATCGAGGGCCAGCTCGCGGTGCGGCTCCCGGCGGGCAAGCACCGCGTGCGGCTGGTCTACCGGGCGCCGGGGCTGCGGGTCGGGCTGGCGCTCACGACGCTCGGGCTGCTCGGCATCGCCGGCTGGTTCGCCGGCGAGCGCTGGTGGCGCAAGCGGAAG
>CAZMRP010000043.1:0-15544 GCA_964568275.1 uncultured Myxococcales bacterium | reverse complement strand
ACTCGACGGCAACCGGCTGTTCGCCGCCGCCGGACCCGCCGGTCTGCTCGTCTACGAGGTGCGCGATCCGCAGCGCGTCGCCGGCAACCTGGCGCTCGTCCCGCGCGCCGCCATCGACACCCCCGGCGACGCCCGCACCACCGCCGTCGACGGCACGACGGTCTACGTCGCCGACGGTCCGGCCGGCCTGCAGGTCGTCGACCTCGGCCCCGCCGGCCCCGACGGCGAACCCGGCATCGTGGCCGCCTGGGCGACCCGCGACGTCTGCCGCGACGTGAAGCTGGTCGTCGGTCGCGACCGCACCCTGTTCCCGCCCACCGCGTACCTCGCCGTCGGCGACCGCGGCCTCGAGGTGCTGGAGATCTCCGACCCCCAGACGCCGCAGGTCCGCGGACGCCACGAGCCGCCGCGTCCGGTCAACCGCGTGACGATCGGCCCCAACGGCCTGGTGCTGCTGGCCAACGATGCCGCCGGCCTGCGGGTGATCGACGCCGCCGACCTCTCTGCCATCCGCGTCGTCTTCCCCCGGGACTGACACCCCCAGCCCGACGACGTCGTGGTCGTGGTCGTGGTCGTCGTCGTGGTCGCGGTCGTCGTCGCGGGTCGTCGGGAGCTCAGCCCCGCCGCAGCAGCGCGCCGGCCATCGCCTCGCCCAGCCGCTCCACCTCGAGCGGCTTGGAGAGCACCTCGGCGCCCAGGTCCGTCGGCGGCAGGAAGCCCCGCGCGGCGTAGCCGGTCATCATCACCGCGGCGAGGTCCGGCCGGATCTCCCGCAGCTTGCGCAACGTGACGACGCCGCCCATGCCCGGCATCACGATGTCGACCAGCGCCAGCGCGATCCGCTCCGCATGCCGCTCGAGCAGGTCCAGCGCCGCCGGCCCGGAATCGGCGACGAGGGCGCGGTAGCCGAGCGACGTCACCATCCGCTCCACCTGGCGCAGCACCTCGACGTCGTCGTCGATCACCAGCACCAGCTGGCCTTCCCCGCGCGCGGCGGGCGTCGGCGAGCGCCGGGAGCGCGGCGGACGCACCGAGGGGACGGCTCCGTCCTTTCCGGCCGGCAGGAACATCGTGAACGTGCTGCCGCGGCCCGGCTCGGACCGCACCGCCAGGTGCCCCCCGTGGGCCCGCACCGTCGCGTAGACCGACGCCAGCCCCAGGCCCCCCCCGCTCCCCGCCGGCTTGGTCGTGAAGAACGGCTCGAACAGCCGGTCCAGCGTCTCGCGGTCCATCCCCACGCCCGTGTCGCGCACGACGATTCGCAGGTGCAGACCGGAACGCGCCTCGGGCCGCGCCGAGACGTAGACTTCGTCCAGCGTCAACCGGTCCGCCTCCAGGAACAGCTGCCCGCCCCGCGGCATCGCCTCCAGGGCGTTGGTCGCCAGCGCCAGCAACGCCGCCGCCAGCCGCTCGGCATCCCCCTCGACCGCCGGCAGCCCGTCCGCCGCCTGGACGTGGACCTCCACGCCGGCCGACGCCATCCGCCGCGCCTCGTCCCCCAGCTGCGTCAGCAGCCCGCCCAGATCCACCGGCTCGCGCTGCGCCGGCTCCGCCGCCCCGAACTCCGCCAGCCCCCGCGCCAACTCGGCCGCCTTGAGCGCCGCGTTCTGCGCCGTGGCGATCTCCTTGTGCAACGACGACTGCTCGTCCAGCTCGAGCCCCATCACGTCGAGGGTTCCGATCACCACGGTCAGGAAGTTGTTGAACTTGTGCGCGATGCCGCCGGCGAGCTGGCCGACGGCGTCGAGCTTGCGCGTGCGCAGCAGCAGCTCCTGCGTCTGCCCCAACTGCTCCAACGCCGCCTCGGCCTCCCGGTTCTTCCGCACCAGCGTCTCGTGCAGCACCCGGAAGTCGCTCTCCGCCCGCACGCGCTCCGAGGCATCGACGACGACCGCCAGCACCGCCGGGCGCCCGGCCAGCCGCGTCGGGCCCAGGTGCACGTCCACCGGGATCTCCCGCCCCGAGCGGGTCCGGTGCCGCTGCTGCCGCCGGGGGTCGGCCGCGCCGAACGACACCGTCGGCAGCCGATCGTTGATCAGCTCCGTCGGCACCTCGAGGTCCGCCATGGTCCGCTCGCGGAGCTCCTCCCGCGAGTACTCGTAGCGCCGCAGCGCCGTCTCGTTGGCGTCGAGGATCCGCCCGTCCTCGCTGTCGAAGACGAGGACCGCCTGGGGCAACGCGTCGAACAACGCCGCGTAGCGCGTCTCGGTCTCGAGCAGCGCCCCGAGCGCCAGTTTCTCCTCGGTCACGTCGCGCCACAGGCAGATCGCCCGCGGCTCCCCCGCCGGCGTCGTGCCGTACAGCCACAGCCGCGCCTTCAGCCAACGCCACGTCGGCCCCGGCCCCTCGGCCGCCGGACCCGCCGCCGCGACCCGGAACTCCAGCTCGCGCGTCGACCCCGCCCGGACCTCGGCCGCCCCGGCCACGAACGCCTGCACCGCCCGACGGTCGTCGACGTGCACGTACCGCTCGATCCACGCCGCCGGCCACAGGTCGAACAGCTGCAACGCCGGAATCCCCGCGACCCGCTCGAGCGTCGGCGAGACGTACTCCAGGCTGCGACCACCATCGCACAGCACGAGGACCGCGTCGGGCAGCCCGAGCACCACCTCGGCCAGCGAAGGCGTTCCCGCGGGCCCCGGCGTCGGCAGTCTGCGGTCCATCGATGGAACGAATGCTACCCCGAGAAGGGCACCGACACCAGGGACCTCGCCCGGCCCCCCGACTTCACGGCAGCTTGACGATGCCGGCGTCCTGCATCGCCTGCACCTGGGCGCGGGCGCGGCGGATGGTCTGCTCCGCCTCCTGGAACAGCTGGTCGCGACCGATCTTGCGCTGCGCGATCCCCTGCTCGATCGCCTTCAGCCCCACCGCCACCGCCTCGCGCGGGAAGACGGACCACTCGTCCATCGTCGGCAGCAGGTAGTCCTCGCGCAGCCCCTTGTCCTCGGCGGTCTTGGCCAGCTCCTCCGCCGCCGCGATGCACATCTCGTCGGTGATCGTCTTGGCCATCACGTCGAGCGTGCCGCGGAAGATGCCGGGAAAGCCGAGCGAGTTGTTGACCTGGTTGGCGAAGTCGGAGCGGCCCGTGGCCACGATCCGCGCCCCGGCCTCCTTGGCCTCCCACGGCCAGATCTCCGGGATCGGATTGGCGCAGGCGAAGACCACCGCGTCCTTCGCCATCTTCTTCACCCACTCCGGCTTGATCTTGCCGGGACCGGGCGTCGACACCGCCACCACCACGTCCGTCCCCTCCATCGCGTCGGCGATCGTGCCGGTGCGCTGCTCGCCGTTGGTGATCGACGTCAGGCGCCACTTCACCGGCTCCTCGCTCTGCACCTCGGTGCGCCCCTTGTGCAGGATCCCCTTGGAGTCGACCAGCATGATCTTCAGCGGGTCGGCCCCGGCCGCGATCAGCATCTGGCAGATCGACATGTTGGCCGCACCGGCCCCGATCAGCGCGATGCGGACCTGGTCCCGCTGCTTGCCGACGATCTTCAGCGCGTTGATCCAGCCCGCCACCGTCACCGCCGCCGTCCCCTGCTGGTCGTCGTGCCAGACCGGGATCCGGCACTCCTTGCGCAAGGTGTCCAGGATCTCGAAGCACTTCGGCTTCGCGATGTCCTCGAGGTTGATGCCGTTGAAGGACGGCTGCAGCCACTTCACGAACTGGATGATGTCCTTCGCCTCGTGCGCGTCGGTGCAGATCGGCACCGCGTCGACCCCGCCGAGGTACTTGAACAGCAGCGCCTTGCCCTCCATCACCGGCAGCCCGGCCTCGGGCCCGATGTCGCCCAACCCCAACACCCGCGTGCCGTCGCTGACCACCGCGATCGCGTTGCGCTTGTTCGTCGCCGCGAACACCTTCTCCGGATGCGCCTGGATGTCCTTGCAGGTCGCCGCCACCCCCGGCGTGTACCAGATCGCGAAGTCATCGATGTTGCGGATGCAGCACTTCGGCACGACCTCCCACACCCCGTTGTAGAACTCGTGCAGCCGCAGCGAGTCCTTCGCCGGTTGCTCCGCCTTCTTGAGCAGCTCTTCCTTGGTCAGCTTCCGCTCCTCGGCCATCTCACACCTCCTCCGCTGCACACCCCGGATTCCGGCCCCGCGGCCCCGGGGCGGATCCTCGTCGACCCGCCCGCCCGAACCGCCCGCACCGCTCGAGGTCGAATCCCGAAGGACTACTTTCCCGCCGCCTTGCGGGCTTCCGCAGCCGCCTTGCGCTTGCGCACCACCCGGGCCTTCAGCCGCCGCTGCGCCTCGCGCCGCTTCATCTTCAACGAATGCCTGCGATCGTGATTGCCCATCGCTTCCACCTTCCCCGGACCCCTTCAGGAAGCCCGGCGAGCACGCAATTGCCACAGGCGGGAGAAAGAGGGAAGAGGGAAGAGGGAAGAGGGAACGGCTCGCCGGCTCCGGGACCGTCCGGCCCGGCCCCTCCCGGACCGGCGTCGGTCACGGCGGCGGCCCGGACTCCTCGGTCGGCTCGACCGCGGGCTCCCCCGGCGCCGCGACCGTCGAACCCGGCAGCGCCTCGGGACAGATCCCCAGCAGGAACCGCTCGCAGTACCCCGCGAAATCCTCGAGCACCACCTCGGCGCCATCGACCCCGCGGTCCTGCAGCAACTCGGGCTCGACCTCCGCCAGATACCGCGCCAGCGCCGGCACCGCGTACGGCAGGTAGCTCCAGTGCCACGGCTCCGGCTCCACGCCCCCGCGCGCCACGTCGTAGACCAGGTACCAGCCGAACTCGTGCGCCCGCGCCGCCAGCCACCGCTGCGCCGGCAGACAGCCGTCCCCGTCGCGCCCCGCCTTCCGCCCCGCCGCCGGCTCGCCGCCGGACTCGGGCTCGGCCGGCTCCTCGGACGACGACGGTTCCAGCCCCTCCCGCAGCAGCAGGTCCGCGCAGCCGTCCGCGAAGGTCTGCGCGACGTCGACGTCCGTCCCCCAATGGTGCCGCGACGTCCCCGGAAACGCCGTGTACGACAGGATCAGCCGCACCTTCTCCGCCGCCGAGTGCTCCCGCGTCAGCGTGAGCCGGCCGCCGTCGTCCCCGCGCACCGTGGAGAGCCCGCGGTACTTGGAGTTCCACAGGTAGCGCTGCTGCGACAGCGAGCGGTACCCCGAGCGCGCCCAGACGTCGACGCCGTCGGCCCGCGCGGCGCGGGTCAGCGACTCCAGCGCGTCCGCCGGCTCCCGGAGCAGCTTGGCCTCGCTCCAACGGGGACCGAACAGCCGCGGCGTCCGCCACCCGATCAGGTGCAGCGGCGTCAACGCCTCGATCGCCGCCGGCACCCCCCGCAAGGGGTCGACCAGCGACCGCAGCACCGGCAGCGGCGCCGCGAAGGTCACCCCCAACAGCCGGAGGAAGTCCCGTCGCTCCATCGCCGCCCGTCGACTCCGCCGCCCCCGTCCCGATTCACCCGAAGAAGATCCGCACCAGGTTCGACCCGGCGGGATAGGAGTACGAGCCGGCGTTGTAGTACCCGTAGACGATCACGCCCACCGGCAGCGTGTCCGCGATCACCTCGTGCCGCCCGTCCACGATCACGCAGTGGTACGCCCGGTAGGTCGTCCCCTCGATCTCCCCGTCGAGGTAGGTCGGCGCGCAGGTCGTCGCCACGTCCAACCCGTCGATCGTCGCCGAGGCGCCCTCGGGCATCGACACCACCGCCCAGTTCTCCGAGAACCCGACGCCGGTGGTGAAGATGTAGTTGGTCCGCCGCTGCTCCACCGGCGGCACGTACATCATGTCGCCGTCGCCGCCGGCCCCCGGCCGCCAGTCGTAGCACTGGTCGCGCGACGAGATGAACTGCACGACGTGCACCGGCGGCTCGGCGTGCAACGTGAACCCCTCCTGCGTCGAGAACTCCCGCCACTCGCCCTGCCCGAGCCAGAAGTCGCCGTCGTCCCCCGGCAGCGACGTCGTCACGTGCGTGTCCGGCCGCACCGCCAGCACCCGGTAGTAGTCGTACTCGACCCACCCGATGCCCGGCCGCGCCCGCACCGGCGAGCGCGAGACCACGAAGTTGTTGCCCATGGCGCCCACCGGCGTGAGCTGCGCCCCCATGTACTCGGCGCAGCACGAGTCGGTCGAGCCGTCCGGCATCGTCTTGTCCCCCACCACCGCCAGGTCGACCCCCGTGAACACCGCGACCGGGCCGCTCGCCCGCACCAGCGTCCCCGTCAGGTCGGGCAGCGGGTCGGCCAACGCCGTCATCTCGAGGCCCTGCAGGTTCAACACGTCGAACTGGTCCAGCACGAACTCGGTCTCCACGCCGGCCGCGATCGCCGGCACCGGCAGGATGTTCGCCTCGGGCTGCCCCACCCCCTCGAAGATGTCGTGGGTCGGCGTGACCCACACCGTCGTCCCGTCCAGCACCCCGACGATCGTCACGTAGACCCGGTTCGGATGGTTCAACCCCAGCGCCGGGATCCGCATCGGATTCGCCGGCGGCCAGCCCACCGTGTAGTACTCGTTGTCCAGCGCCGCCGTCGGCAGCAGCATCATCGCCCCGTTCGAGAACGCCTGCTCGATCGGGTTGAACGCGTACGCCACCACCGGCGTCGTGCTCTTCACCCGGTAGACCCGGCGCGACAACGTCGTCTGCGGGTCGCTGTCCACCCCCTCCGGATTGTCGCCGTCGACGTCCCACCGCGGCAGGTTGAACACGTGCAAGTCGAGCGGCGGGACGCCCGCCCGGTCGAGCTCCCGCAACGCGTGCGGCTCGCCCGGCAACGCATCGTCCACGTCGATCGTCACCTCCGAGGCGTACAGGTTGGAGAGGTTCACGACCACCACCGCGAACTGCGCCGCCGCCGCCCAGTCGGTGGAGTTCTCGGCGTTGTCCAGGTCCACCGCCCAGTACTCGCAGCCGATGTTCGACCGGTCCCGCGCGGCGATGGCGCACGGCGAGATGCACACCCCGGTCAGCTCCTCGCAGGTCTCCCCCTCCGCCGGGTCGCAGGTGTCCATCACCGTCCGCGTCTCGCCATCGGGCCCGCACTGCACCGAGTCGAACCCGTCGCACTCGTACTCGCCCGGCCGGCAGGAAACGCGTAGGCCACGTCGAGGAACGAGTAGCGCTTGGTCATCGCTCAACTCCCCCGCGCCCCACAGCCACCCCACGCAGGTCTGCGACACGTTGCCCACGCAGCGCTGCTGCCCGGTCGTGCACTCCCCGACCTCGCCGTCCCGGATGTCGCCCCCCACCTCCGTCACGCTGTCGTCGTCTCCGCAGCCGCCGAGCGCCCCGAGCACCGTCACGCACACGACCAGTCGAACTGCACGCATCGCCGCACCTCCCGACCCCCGGAGGATACCCTCCACCCCCACGACCGGCAAATCCCGCGCTCAGCCGCGCCAGGACCGCGGACTCAGGATCCCCGCCGGGTCCACCGCGGCCCGCACCGTTCCCAACAGCTTCGCGAACCCCGGGTCGAGCCGCTCGCGCAGCAGCTCCCAGGCCCACGCCGGCGTCTTGTACGGCACGAACCCCAGCGGCAGCACCTCCGCGAGCACCGCGCGGTTCGTCTCCCGCACCCGCCGCCGCTCCGCGGCGTCGCCCCGCTCGAACGTCAGCAGCATCCGCAGCACCGCGAAGTGCCCGCCCTTCATCGGCCGCGAGACGAGCGCCGGCGCGAAGCCCGCCCGCTCCATCACCGGCACCACCCGGTCCGCCGCCGCCTCGAGCCGCGACAGCGGCCCGTAGGTCCCGACCCAGCTCAACCCGCCCGCCACCGGCCCGCCGTCCGCCGCCGTCTCCCCCGGCCGGTGCAGCAGGAAGTCCAGCGACGTGGGAAAGTCCGCGAACCGCCCGAACCGCGGCTCCAGCCGCACCAGGTCCTCGATCGTGAACGGCCGCTCCAGCCGGTGCCCCGCCGCCCGCAACTCCTTCAGCAGCCCCTCGAGCCGCTCGAACCGCAGCGCCAGCTCCCGCTCGGTCTCCCCCGTCAGGTCGATGTAGACGAAGAACTCCGGCTCCGCCGGGTCGCGGGGCCCCGGCCGCGCCACGCCGAACAGCAGCTTGCCCGTCGGCCAGGACAACCCGCCCACGTCGTCCGCGATCGCCGACCGCGCCAGCCGCCGCATCGCCTCGAAGGCCCCACCCCGCGCCCCCGCCAGCACGAACAGCCGCCGCCGGAACGCCGGCTCGGGCCACAGGTGGATCCCGCCCCGCACCACGATCCCCGTCGCCCCCTGCCACGCCACGAACAACCCCGTCAGGTCCGGCAGCGGGCCCCGCGCGCACCACTTGTCCGACGCCGCCGCCGTCCCCGTCCGCACCAGCGTCCCGTCCGGCAACACCGCCTCGACCCCCGTCAGCCAGTCCCCGAGCGACCCGTGGCGCAGCGACAGGTTGCCCAGCCCGTCGAGCAGACAGTTGGCCAGCACCGAGGTGTGGGGCGGCGAGAGCGGGTAGCCGACGCGCAACCCGGTGCCCCCCAGCGCCGCCTTCAGCCCGGCCCAGGTCACCCCGGGCTCGACCACGACGACCGCCTCGTCCCGGTCCAACTCGACGATCCGGTCCATCCGCGACAGGTCGACCACCGCGCCGCCCGCCGGCGGCACCGCCAGCCCCGCCACGTTGGACCCGGTCACGCGCACGGTGAGCGGCACGCGGTCGCGCCCCGCCGCCCGCACGATCGCCTGCACCTCGGCCGCCGTCTCCGGCAGCAGCACGACCCCCGGAACCGCCGGCTCCTCCTCCGTCAGGTCGTCGGCGTAGGCCGCCCGCGTCCCCGCGTCCTCGAGGATCCGCTCCGCCGCCAGACACCCCTCGAAGGTCCTCTGCGCCATTCCCCGTTCCCCGTTCCTTGTTCCCCGCTCCCTGTTCCCGGGCGCCCTTCGCCCTCCCGTCAGCCCCCATCCCCTCCCATGAGCCCCAGCAGCCGGGCCAGCGTCAGCGGCCCGCCGCGCACGCGCAGCCGCCGGGCGAGGAAGTTGCGGACCATCCGGCGCCCGAGGGCGGTGTCGAGCAGCGCGTCGAGCGGCGCGCGGATCGAGGCCCGGGAGCGGTCGCACCCCCCGGCGCGGACCCGCACCTCCTCCGGTCCGAACTCGAGACACATCCTCATCCCGCCCGCATCGATCGCCACCGCGCCGCGAATCCGCGCCGCCTTCCGCGCGCGCCGCGGGTCGGCGCAGGCGCGCCGCAGCACCCCGGCCAGCATGTGCCCCGCCAGGTGCAGCCGCTCGGGCTCGACGACGACGACCCGGTACCCGGGTTGCATGACGGCAGGATCGTCCGGAAGACCGCCGGGTCAGTCGCGGCGGCGACGGCGCGCGACGCTCCACAGCAGCCCGACGCCCAACACCGCGAACGCCCCCGCCAGCCACCCGCCGCGGCCGGAAGCCCCCGCCGCTCGGCAACCGCAGCCGGTGCTCGCCCAGCCGCCGCCCGTGAAACAGGCGTCACCCTCGCAGTCGTCCGGGTCGGTGTACTCGCCGACGTCGTCGTAGGTCGCCTCGCCGATCAACCGCACGTCGACCCACGGCTCGTCGGGATCGTTGGTCTCGAACCGCAGCACGCCGCGGGCCGTCCCCTCGCCGTCGGGGTCGAAGGAGACGATGATGTCGTCCATCCCCGGGGCCGGAATCGTGATCGGCGGCTCCTCGGGATCCCCGAGCCGCGGATCGACGCCGAACGGCAGCCCGGTGCGCGCGTAGAGCTGCAGGTCCTCGAAACCCACGTTCTCCACCGCGAACCGCTTCATCCGCGGCCGACCCACCTGCGTCGCCCCGAAGTTCAGCTCCGGCGCCGCCTCGATGTCCGGGAAGTAGAACGTCAGCTCCTGCGGGTCGAAAATCCACTCGTCGCTCATCTCGGGAATCGGGATCGGCACGTCGATGATGTCGAAGCCGAAGTCGAAGCCCAAGACCTCGAACTCGATCTCCGGGTGGATCGTGATGATCATCTGGTGCGACAGGTCCGCGATGTACTGCGCCGTCAGATTCAACATCGGCGAGCCCCGGGGATAGACGAACGCCCGCCCGTATTCCTCGAGGATCTCCTGCTCGTGCTCGCTGACGATGATCTTGTTCCCCTGCAGGTAGCTGTGCAGGTCGACCGAGAGGTAGATCTTGATGTTGACCGAGGCGAAGGCCGAGATCTCCGGCAGGACCAGGTCGAGGATGTCGTAGGAGAAGACCAGGAACCGGGGGACCTGGCACAAGAGGTGCGCCGGCCGGTCGGGATTGCCCGACAGCAGGAACGGCGTGAACTGCATCGCCCGGTCGAGACAGCCGATGTCGATGTGCGGCACGTAGGGGATCGGCATCTCGCCCTCGGCATGACCGATGCCGAGCACGTCGATGTCCCAGCGGATCCGCGCGTCGAAGAACACGCCCACCGCCTGCGAGAACTCGCCGCCCCGCGGGTCGCCCTGGAAGTACAGCTGCGTCGCCGGCGGCCAGACCAGCACCCCCTTGCCGTCCAGGTCGGTCTGGAACTCGCAGGCGATGCGGAACTGGATCCGCACCTGCACGTCCGACCCCGACGGCACCCAGCCCGTGTCCCAGTCGACCCCCACGCCGCAGAAGTCCTGGAAGTAGTCCCAGTGCACCGGCGCCTCGGTCCGTCCCGGGATCGCCGCCGCGGCGGAGCCGGGCGCCAGCAGCACGCCGCCCGCCACCAGGGCCCCGACCAGCGCGCTCACGCCCAGCTTTCGGAGCATCGTCGTCCTCCTCTACCCCGGCGCCAGACAGCACAGGACACCGCCGCCCTGCGGTCCGGGCTTCGTGGCCTGCTCCGCCTCGTCGTACTGCCAGATCCCCGACGTCGTCCCGCAATCCCACGGCGGCGGCAGGTCGTCGCACTGGTCCCCGCTCGACCGCGTCAGCGGCGCACACGTCCCCCGGTCCGCCCCGCCGCCCGCCGTGCCGAGCCCGTAGAAGTCGTTCGTGCCGATCCCGCACTCCTCGTCGTCCGCCGGCCCCGAGACCGCCGCCGCGAAGAACGAGGTGGCCGGGAAGTCGGAGGGCACGCCCGCCGTCGTCCGCTGCGACACCTCGAGCGGCGAGGCGCAGGGTCGCCAGCCCTCCGCGCACAGGTCCGCGATCGAGCAGCCGATCCCGTTGGGGTTGGTCGACGTGTTCCCGGCGTTGTGCGCGCACGAGGGCGTCGCGTGCAGCACCCCCGCCACCTGGAACCCGCCCGCGCAGGCCGCGATCTCCGTGTACGTCGTCGCGCTGATGAACGCCTCGCGCGTGTTGTCGGCGCACCCGATCGGGCTGCACCCGCCCACGCACATCACGTCCTCCGGCCCGTTGCAGGCGTACGCCCCCCCGCACCCGCCGCACGGCGTCCCCGGACTCGCCCGCAGGTTCGAACACCCGCCGCAGGCGTTGCGCACCGCACAGGCGTCCCCCGTGTCGGCGATCTCCAGCCCGTAGTCCTCGGGCAACGGCACGTCGAGCGAGATCCCGTCCGGCCGCGGACCGTCCAGCTCCGCGTCCGCGTCCCGCACGATGTCCCGCGGCGTCACCTCGGGCAGGAATACGTCCTCGTCGTCCGCTTCCGTGACCGCGCATCCCGCGATCCCGAACACCAACCACACAACGGCCCAGCGTGCCTGCATCACAGGGGTAGTATAGGTTGGAATGCCCGGATCGGCTAGGGGCAACACGAAACGGCCGGCAGACCGCATCCCCCCCCTACGGCACCTCGAGGATCCGACCGTCGACCCGCGGCGCGACCGTCCCCTGCGCCCGCAGGTAGGCCGCCAGCACCGCGTCCATCGACTCGCCCGCCGTCGAGTCGCCGCCCGCCAGCATCGCGTAGCCGTCGCCGCCCTGGTCCACGAAATCGCAGGTGGCCAGCGTGAACCGCGTCTCGTCCGCCGACACCGGCGTCCCGTCGTCCAGCTCCAGCGACACCACCCGGCTCCCCGCCGGCCGCGCCGCCGAGAAGGTGAAGCGGAACCCGGAGATCTGGGCGAACCACGAGTTGCTCGCCGGCAGCGTCTCCACGCTGTGCTCGCAGATCGCCCACAGCTGCGACCCCGTCACCGTCCGCGTCACCACCCGGTTGCCGAACGGCAGCAGCGTCCGCACGTCCCCGAGCACCAGGTCCCAGGGCGGCCCCGCCGCGTACCCCGACCCCGGCCGCCGCAGACGGCGGTCCACCGGCGCGTAGCTCGACGGCAACACCCCGCGGATGCCCCCGCGGTTCGTGAACGCCACCTGCACCCCCGTGTGCCAACGGAGCGCGTCCGCAACCAGGTTGCCGATCGGCAGCTCGAACCGCCCCGGCCCCGGCGCCGCCCACCCGAGCTCCGACTCCGCCACCCCGACCCGCTCGTCGAACACCGCCGCCAGCTCTTCCCGCAGCGACGCCAGCCACGTCTCCACCGCCGCGTCCGGCGCCACCCCGGCCACCGGCGTCGGCACCAGGTCGGCCCAGGTCGACACCACGCGGTGCGTCGAGAAGTCGTAGCGCAGGCTGATCCGCGCGAAGTCGACCCCCGCGTCCCGCGTCTGCACCACCAGCCGCCCGTCGACCCTCCGGACGCAGTCCCGATGGCTGTGCCCCCCCAGGACCAGGTCGAACCCCGCCGCCGACCGCGCGAAGTCGATCAGCGGCCCCGCCGGATTCCCGGCCTCGTCCGTCGACCGCACGTCGAGATGCGTCAGCGCCACGAAGACCCGCGCCCCCTCCGCCGCCGCCGCCTCGCGCGCCGCCTGCGCCGCCGCCGCCGGCTCGGTGATCGTCAGCGTCCCGAGCGCCCCCGGCCGCACCAGCTCCACCGTGTCCGGCGTCGCGATCCCGATCACTGCCACCTTCAACCCGTGCACCCAGAACGTCGCGTACGGCCGCGCGCAGACGCCGCCCGGCAGCCCGGGACAGGGCAGGTTCTCCGCGACCCCCTCGAGGTTCGCCGCCAGCAGCGGAAAGGCCGCCCGCTCCGCCAGCTCCGCCAGGTGCGCGAGGCCGCCGTCGAAGTCGTGGTTGCCCAGCACCTCCGCGGCGAACCCCAGCCGGTTCGCCGCGTCGATCGCCGGCCGGTCCCCGAACTGCGCCGACAGCGGCGGGCTCGCCCCGAACAGGTCCCCCGCCGACAACACCAGCACGCTCGGGTCCGCCGCCCGCTCCGCCGACAGGTACGTCGACAACGCCGCCGCCCCGCCGACCTCGCCCCGCGACACCGTCGCCACCGGCTCGAGCTGCCCGTGCCAGTCGGAGAACGCCGCGAGCGACAGCTCGACCTCCGCGCACGCCAGGCCCGTCTCGACCACGTGGCCCAGCAGCCGCGCGAAACTCTGCGGACCGATCCACCGCACGTCGTCCAGCTCCGCCAGCGAGTCGAACCGCTCGTCGTCGGAGGTGCCCTCCACGCCGTCCGCGCCCGCCCGGTACGCCAACAGCGCCTCCGCCGCGCGCCGGTCGAGCCCCACCGTCGCGCGCAACCGCACCAGGTCCGCCGTGTCCGCCAGCCGCAACACGCCGCAGGCCGCCCCGGTCCCCTCTTCCACGTCGAACCCGTCCGCCTTCCCGTCCACCAGGAACGGCTCGTCCATCCCGTCCGCCCCCTCCGGCTCGACGAGACACCCCGCCGCCATCCCTCCCAGCACCAACCACGCCCACGCGACGAACGGTTTGTGCATCGGACCGCCTCCTTCCCCAACCCGCGCCCGGAAGGTGCAAGGTCCGTTCCCCGGCCGGGCCCGTCGCGGCTTGCCCCAACCCGCCGGAATCACCGGCGCGCACCCGACGCTCGACCGCCGCGTTGGGGTGTCCCAACCCCACGCTCCGGGGTGGTCGCACCCCGGCCCGGCGCCCCCCGTGAAGCTCGAGACCCCATCGCGCAACCAAGGGGGCGAAGGCCGGAGCGCCGGCCGCGGAACCCGACGCTCCGGGGGAACAGGACGATGACCGACCGCAACACCATCTTCATCGTCGACGAACGGCCGCTGTCGCGTCACGCCCTGTGGCGTCGCCTCGCCGGCCCCGGCCGCTCGTTCCGCCTCTTCGGCGACGCCCGCTCGGCCCTCGCCGCTCTCGAGACCACCAACCCCGACCTCGTCGTCGCCGACCTCGACCTCCCCGATCTCGACGGCGTCGCGCTGCTCGCCGAGGTCCGCCGGCGTCGCCCGCTCGCCCGCACCGTGCTGATCTCCGGGACCGAGACCCCCGTCGGCGCGCGCCACGCCCTGCAGGATCGGATCATCGACGTGCTGGTCGCCCGCCCGGTGAAGGTCCTCGACGGCGTCGTGCGCCACCTGCTCCGCGAACCCTGGATCGACCCGCTGCCCCTCGCCGGCTAGCCCCGCGACCGCCTCGCACCTGGGGCTGGCATCCCGCCCCGAAACCGACTAGCACTGCCCCGCCACGAGAGGAGCACACCATGGCTGCCAGGAAGACGACGAAACGTACCGCCACCAAGCCGACCCGCAAGGCCGCACCCAAGCCGGCCCGCAAGGCCGCACCCAAGCCGGCCCGCAAGGCCGCACCCAAACCGGCCCGCAAGGCCGCACCCAAACCGGCCCGCAAGGCCGCCGCCGCGGCCGTGCCGCTGATCGTCGAGGCCGACGACAAGACCTTCGCCGAGCTGATCGCCCCCGGCAAGCTGCCGGTGCTGGTCGACTTCTCCGCCTCGTGGTGCGGCCCGTGCCAGGCGCTGGGCAAGGTGCTGCCCGACGTCGCGAAGACGTTCGCCCGCAAGCTGCGCGTGGTGAAGCTCGACGTCGACGAGAGCCCGAAGACCGCCGACCGCTTCGCCATCGAAGGGGTGCCGACCCTGCTGCTGTTCAAGGGCGGCAAGCTGATCGCCGCCAGCGAGGGTTTCAGCACGCGGAAGAGCGTCGAGGCCTGGCTGTCCGACGCCCTGTCGGGCCGCAAGCGCGGCCCGCACGACGACGGGTGCTGCTGCTGCGGCTGACGCCCGACGGAGCCTCCCGCACGATGACCGAGTCCCCGGACCGCGAGCGCCGCCGGCGCTGGGCCGCCGAGGTTTCCGCCCGCGCCGCCGCGTTCTGGACCCCCGCCCGCCGCCGCAAGCTGTTCGGCGACCTGCAGCTCGTCCTCCCGCCCTGGGAGGCCGCGCCGCTCCTGCGCGCCCTTGGCCTGCTCAACGGCGACGGCTCGATGCCCCCCGCCTCGGTCCGCAAGTACATGCAGATCGGCCACATGGTGCTGCTGCTCGAGCCGCTGCTGCGCCGGCTCGCCGCCGAACGACCCGTGGTCCGGCTGCTCGACGCCGGCTGCGGCAGCTCGTACCTCACCCTGCTGCTCGCCTGGTGCTTCCGCCATCGCTGGCATCGCCCGGCCGAGCTGCTGGGCGTCGACCGCGACCCGGTGGTCGTCCGGCGCTGCCGCAAACGCTCCGCGCTCGTCGACCTCGACGACACCCTGCGCTGCGAGGTCGCCCCGCTCGAGACGCTCGACGTCCCCGCCGCCTGGACCCGCGCCTTCGGCGCCCCGCCGCCCGCCGACCGGCCGCTCGAGGTGCTCGTCGCCCTGCACGCCTGCGACACCGCCACCGACGACGCCCTGGCGCTGGGCGTCCGGCTGGGCGCCGAGCTGATCGCGGCCGCCCCGTG
>CAZMRP010000042.1:0-15585 GCA_964568275.1 uncultured Myxococcales bacterium | reverse complement strand
CCCGCTCGCGCGTCAGACCGCCCGGGCCGAGCGCCGACAGGCGCCGCTTGTGCGTCACCTCGGACAGCGCGTTGGTCTGGTCCATGAACTGCGAGAGCTGGCTGGAACCGAAGTACTCCTTGACCACGGCGGCGACCGGCTTCGGATTGATGAGATCGTGCGGCTCGGCCGACTCGATCTCCGGATTCATGCTCATCCGTTCCTTGATCGCCCGTTCCATGCGCTGCAGACCCACGCGGTACTGGTTCTCGAGCAGCTCGCCCACCGCGCGGACGCGGCGGTTGCCGAGGTGGTCGATGTCGTCGGTCTTGCCGCGGCGCTCCTTGAGCTCGATCAGGTGCCGGATCGTCTCGACGATGTCCTCCTTGGTCAGCGTGGTGAAGTCGAGCGGCGTCTGGAAGGCGAACTTGTTGTTGAGCTTGAGCCGGCCGACGCGGGTCAGATCGTAACGCTCGGCGTTGAAGAACAGGTTGTCGAAGTCCTGGCGCGCCGTGTCGAGCGACACCTGGTCCTGGGCGCGGAAGCGCCGGTGGATCTTCAGCTTCGCCTCGTCGGCCGACCGCGTCTTGTCCAGCTTCAGCGTGTCGCGGAGGTAGGAACCGACGGTGACGTTGTCGATGAACAGCACGTCGAAGGCGGCGATGCCGGCGCGGCGCAGGGCCGCGAGGTGCTCCTGGGTCAGCTCCTCGTTGCACTCCACGAGCACCTCACCCGTCGCCGGGTCGTAGATGTCGCGGGCCGAGACCTTGCCGAACAGGTCCTCCGGCGCCACCGGCAGCTCCTGGATCCGCAGCTCGCGCATCCGCTCGATGACGGAGAGGGTGAACCTGTCGCCCTTCTGGACGATGTCGGTCTTGCGCGGTCCGAAGCGGATGGCGCGGGCGGCCCGCTGGCCGCGCAGCGTCTCGAGATCGACCGTGCGCAGCAGTTGGTCGCCGTCGATCCGCACGCGCTCGGTGCGGTAGAACATCTCCAGCAGCTGTTCGTCGCTGTAGTCCAGCGCCTTGAGCAGCACGGTGACGGGCAGCTTCTTGCGGCGGTCGATGCGGACGTACAGGATGTCCTTGTGGTCGAACTCGATGTCGAGCCAGCTGCCGCGGCCGGGGATGATGCGGGCCGAGTAGAGGATCTTGCTCGAGGCGTGGCTCTTGCCCTTGTCGTCGTCGAAAATCACGCCCGGGCTGCGGTGCAGCTGGGTCACGACGACCCGCTCGGTCCCGTTGATGATGAAGGTGCCCTTCTCGGTCATCAGCGGGATCTCGCCGAAGTAGACCTCCTGCTCCTTGGTGTAGCGGAGCTGGCGGGCCTGGCCGGCGGCCGCCGGCGGTTCGAACAGCGCGAGCTCGACGTTGACCTTCACCGGAGCGGCGTAGGTGGTCCCTCGCTGGCGGCACTCGTCCGGCTCGTACTTGGGCCGCTCGATGGCGTAGCCCTTGAACACCAGGTCGGCGGTGCCGTTGAAGTCACGGATCGGGAACACCGACTGGAACACCGCCTGCAGGCCGGTGTTCTCCCGTTCGTTGGGCGGGACCGTGGCCTGCAGGAAGCGGTCGTAGGACCGCTTCTGGATATCGATCAGGTTCGGGATGTCCAATACCTTGCGAATCTTGCGGTACGACCGCCGGATCCGGAAGTTGCTCGCCCCGATGTTCGGCATGGCTCCTCCAGCTCGTCAGGAAGCCTGCACGGCCCCCCACGAAGGTGGCGCGGCAAGGCGGGGTGGACCGCGTCGCTCGCGGCCCGCTCCCCGCCGTGCGGAGAGGTCCAGGACCCGCACACCCACCGGGTGGCCCTCGCCTACTTGATGTTCACCTTCGCGCCGGCTTCCTCGAGCGCCTTCTTGGCGGCCTCGGCATCGGCCTTCGACACGCCCTGCTTGACCACGCTGGGCGCGCCGTCGGCGAGGTCCTTGGCCTCCTTGAGGCTGACCTGGGTCAGCGCGCGGATCGCCTTGACGACCTCGATCTTCTTGGCGCCGGCGTCCGCGAGCTCGACCGTGAACTCCGTCTGCTCCTCCGCCTTGGCCTCCTCGCCGCCCGCCGCCGGCATCGCCATCGCGCCGGCCATCGCGATCGGGGCCGCGGAGACGCCCCACTTCTCCTCGAGCGTCTTGGTCAGCTGGGCGATCTCCATCACCGTCAGCTTGCTCAGGTAATCGACCACGGTTTCCTGGTTCAGCTCTGCCATCTTACCCTCTCCTTCTTCTCGCACCCGGAGCCGGGCTGCGACCCGGACTGCCGTCCTGCCGTGGGCGGGAGCGTCCCGCCGCTAGTTCTTCTCGACCTCCCGCTTGCGGGCGTCGAGCAGGTAGACGAAGCTCTGCGCGCCGGCGGCCAGCGTGCGGACGAACTGCTGGGCGGGCGCCATGAAGGTGGCCAGCAACTGCGCGCGCAGCTGGTCCTTGCCCGGCATGCTGGCGATGACCTTGACGTCCCCGGCCGGCAGCACGCGCCCCTCGAGCAGCGCGCACTTGACCTTGATCTTGTCGTTCTTCTTCGCGTAGTCGGTGATCACCCGGGCCGCCACCGTCGGGTCCTCGAACGACCAGGCCACCACCGTCATCCCGCGGATGTGCGGCCGGATGGCGTCCTGGTACGGCGTACCCTTGGTCACCTCGCGCAGATAGGTGTTCTTCACCACGTGCAGTTCCACGGCGGCGTCCCGGCAGACGTCGCGCAGCCGCGACGCTTCCTTGACCGTCAGGCCGCGGAAGTCGGACAGCACCGCGACCGACATCCGGCCGAAGCGCTCGCGCAGCGTCTCAATTTCACGGGCCTTCAGTTCGCGGTTCATCGGCGTTCCTCCGTGCTACTTGGCGAACGTGACGCTCGCCGGATCGACCCGCACTCCCGGCCCGTGCGTCGTCGACAGCGTGATCGTCTGCATGTAGGTGCCCTTGGCCGACGAGGGTCGCGCGCGCTGCAGGGCCTCGAGCAACGTCATCGCGTTGTCCATCAGGCCGTCGAGGGCGAAGCTGAGCTTGCCGATCGGGGCGTGCACGATGCCCGCCTTGTCCACCCGGTACTCGACCTTGCCCGCCTTGGCCGCCTTGACCGCGCCGGCGATGTCGTTGGTCACCGTTCCCGTCTTGGGATTGGGCATCAGGCCGCGCTTGCCGAGGATCTTCCCCAACTTGCCCACCTGGCCCATCAGCTGCGGCACCGCGATCGCGGTGTCGAAGTCGAGCCAGCCGCCCGTGATCTTCTCGATCAGGTCCTCGGCCCCCACGATGTCCGCGCCGGCCTCCTGGGCCTCCTTCTCCTTGTCGCCCTTGGCGAACACGAGCACGCGGACCTGCTTGCCGAGTCCGGCCGGCAGGACGACGGCACCGCGGACCATCTGGTCCGAGTGCTTGGGGTTCACGCCGAGCCGCACCGCGATGTCGACGGTCTCGTCGAACTTGGCGAACTTCTTGCTCACCGTCACCGCCAGGCCCAACGCCTCGGACAACGGATACCGCCGCGCGCGCTCGAACAACGCCAAAGACGCGGCTCGCCTCTTGCTGGGCTTGCTCATCACTCCACCTCTCGGTCCCCGCGTCCCGCTCGATGCGCCTCGCTGGGCGCGTTCCGCGAGCCCGGGGCAACCTCCCACGACCGGCGCCCGAGACGGCGGCGGACCGTGGTGCAACGGGCGGGCGGCCGACCGCCGCCCGCCGAACGAAGACCTAGCCGACCACCTCGATGCCCATCGACACCGCGGTGCCCTGCACCATGCGGATCGCCGAGTCGATGCTCTTCGTGTTGAGATCGGGCATCTTGAGCTGCGCGATCTCGGCCACCTGCTTGGCCGTCACCTTGCCGACCTTCTTCTTGTTGGGCTCGCCCGAGCCCTTCTCCAACCCGGCGGCCTTGAGCAGCAGGATCGAGGCCGGCGGGGTCTTGGTGATGAACGTGAAGGAACGGTCGGCGAAGATCGAGATCACGACCGGGATGATCAGGCCTTCCTGCTTGGCGGTCTTGGCGTTGAAGGCCTTGCAGAACTCCATGATGTTGACGCCGTGCTGCCCGAGCGCGGGTCCGATGGGCGGGGAAGGATTGGCCTTGCCCGCGGGGATCTGCAGCTTCACTTCGGCCATCAGCTTCTTCATCGGACGCTCACCTCCGGTTCACGGCCCGCGGCGGTCTTCCCGACGTCTCGAACGCTCGTCTCCCGCCTCGTCGCCCGGAACCCTTCACCCTACGGCAGCTTCTCCACCTGGTGGAACTCGAGCTCCACCGGCGTGGCGCGGCCGAAAATCGACACCAGCACCCGCACCATCTGCTTCACCGGGTTGATCGAGGAGACCGTCCCGTTCATGTTCATGAACGGCCCCTGCGACACCCGCACGCGGTCGCCCTCGCTGAACATCACCTCGGGCTTCGCCTTGATCGCACCCTCGCTGATCTGCCGCTGGATCTCGTGGATCTGCTCGGCAGGCACGGGCGTCGGCTTCTGGTTCCCGACGAAGTTGGTGACTCGCGGCGTCCCCTTGACCAGCGTCCAGGTCTGCTCGCTCATCACCATCTCGACGAAGATGTAGCCTGGGAAGAAACTGCGCCCCGCCGCCTTCTTCTTCCCCTCCGGCGGCGGCTCCGTCGGCACCAGCACCTGCCCGAACAGCTCGGGACACGACGACTTGCGGATCCGCTCCTCCAACGCCTGCTTGGCCTTGTGCTCGAACCCCGAGTACGTCGTCACCACGTACCACTTCGTCTCCGTGGGCCGCGCCTCGTCGCCGCTCATCTCGGCGAGCTTCTCCTCGAGCGACTGCGGGACCGGCGGCTCCGGCTCGACCTCGGCTTCGGCCTCGACCGGCGACTCCACTTCGACCGCCGACTCCACCTCGACCGGCGGCGCAGGCTCGACCGCCGACGACTCCACCGGAGCGGCAGGCGCCGCCGGGACCGCCGCAGGCTCCACCACCGGCGCGACCGCCGGAGGCTCCACCACCGGCGCGACCGCCGCAGGCTCCACCACCGACGCGGTGGCCGGCTCCACCACCGGCGCGGTGGCCGGCTCCACCACCGGCGCGACCGCCGGAGGTTCCACCATCGGCGCGGCGGGGGCCTCCGAGGCCGCCGGGGGCTCGACGACCGCAGGGGTCGTCGCGCCGGGAACCGTCGCGGGCGGCGTCGACGGCTCGGTGGCCGCCTCGGCTTCGCTTCCCTCGTGCTTCACGTCGTCGAACATCGCACCCGCCTCGATCCGCGCCTTCCGGGCCCCGTCGCACCCGCGTTGTTCCGGTCCGTCGCGCGCCCGGATCAGTAAATGATGGTGGTCACCCAGCTCCAGAGGAAGTCGAACAGTCCGAGCACGATCGACATGATGATCGATGTCACGATCACGACCACGGTGGCGGCCCCCAGCTCGGGCCGCGTCGGCCAGGTCACGCGCGACAGCTCGCCGACGACTTCCTGGGCGAGCTGCCGGGTCCGTTCCTGCTGCCAGAGGTAGAAGGCGGAACCGCCGCCGACGACGAGGCTGATGGCGAACAGCAGGGGGAAGCTGGGGTCGGGCGAGAAGCGCACCCAGATGTTGTTGATGATGTTGTACGCCAGGTAGGCCGCGAGACCACCGCCGGCGATGAACAGGATGTGGACGTAGCGCGTGAGATCCAGTTGCGCTCCGGCCGTCCCCTTGGGCGTCATCATGGCTCGTTCTCCGCCGCTCCGGCTCTCTCTCCCGTCCCGCCGTCCACCGGCGATCCGGGCACCGACCGATCACCGACTCTGCAGGCCAGGAGGGATTCGAACCCCCAACCTACGGATTTGGAATCCGCCGCTCTACCATTCGAGCTACTGGCCTACCCCGCTCGATGCCGTCCCCCGTTCGCTTCCGAAGTCGCGAGCGGGGCACCGCGCCGGGCGAAGGCTATGCCTTGACCTCCTTGTGCGGCGTATGCGCCCGGCAGAACCGGCAGAACTTCTTGATCTCGAGCTTGCCGCCTGCGGTGCGCTTGTTCTTGGTCGTCGTGTAGTTCTTGCGCTTGCAGGTCGTGCACTGCAGCTGGATGATGTCTCGGTTGCCCATGGCCTACGCCTCGCGCTCCGTTCCCCCCGCCTGCGCGTCGTCCTACTCGAGGATCTCCGTCACGACGCCCGCGCCGACGGTCTTGCCGCCCTCGCGGATGGCGAAGCGCATCTCCTTCTCCAGCGCGACGGGGGTGATCATCTCGACGAGCAGGGTGACGTTGTCGCCCGGCATCACCATCTTCACGTCCTCCGGGAGCGTGATCGTCCCGGTGACGTCGGTGGTGCGGACGTAGAACTGCGGACGGTAGTTGTTGAAGAACGGCTTGTGGCGGCCGCCTTCCTCCTTGGAGAGGACGTACACGCGGGCGTTGAACTTCTTGTGGGGCGTGATCGAGCCGGGCTTGGCCAGCACCTGGCCGCGCTCGATCTCGTCCTTGTCCACGCCGCGCAGCAGCACGCCGACGTTGTCGCCGGCCTCGCCGCGGTCGAGGATCTTGCGGAACATCTCGACGCCGGTGGCGACGGTCTTGCGCGTCTCGACGAAGCCGACGATCTCGAGCTCCTCACCGACCTTCACCACGCCGCGCTCGACGCGCCCCGTGGCGACGGTGCCGCGGCCCTTGATCGAGAACACGTCCTCGACCGGCATCAGGAACGGCTTGTCGATCTCGCGCGTGGGCAGCGGGATGAAGGAGTCGATGGCGTCCATCAGCTTGTGGATCGAAGGCTCGCCCACCTCGCTGCTGTCGCCCTCGAGCGCCTTGAGCGCCGAGCCGCGGATGCACGGGGTCTTGTCGCCCGGGAACTCGTACTTGCTCAGCAGCTCGCGGATCTCCGCCTCGACCAGGTCCAGGAACTCCGGGTCCTCGACCGTGTCCACCTTGTTGATGAACACGACGATCGCCGGCACGTTGACCTGGCGGGCCAACAGCACGTGCTCGCGGGTCTGCGGCATCGGGCCGTCCGCGCCGTCCACGACCAGGATCGCGCCGTCCATCTGCGCCGCGCCCGTGATCATGTTCTTGATGTAGTCGGCGTGCCCGGGGCAGTCCACGTGCGCGTAGTGGCGGTTCTTGGTCGAGTACTCGACGTGGGCCGTGGCGATGGTCCGGATCTTGGTCGCGTCGCGGCGGCCCTGCGACGCGCTGGCCTTGGCCACGTCGTCGTAGCTGATGTACTTCGCCATGCCGGCCTTCTCCGCCACCTTGGTGATCGCCGCGGTCAGCGTCGTCTTGCCGTGGTCGATGTGGCCGATCGTGCCGACGTTCACGTGGGGCTTGCTGCGATCGAACTTTTCCTTGGCCATCTCCGTTCCTCCCTGCATCCCTCATGGGGCCGCGTCGCTTGCGCCGCCCCGGCTTCCCCGAACCTCCCCGGTCCGACCGGGCACCGGGGAACCTTCTCGTTCCCTCGGCATCCGGGGCGGGCCCGAGAGCCCACGACCGGGATCGAACCGGTGACCTCCTCCTTACCAAGGAGGTGCTCTACCGACTGAGCTACGTGGGCAACCTCTCTCCTGCTCTCTCTCCGTTTGTCCGTCCCGCGGAGCGGGAGACGGGAATCGAACCCGCGACAGCCAGCTTGGAAGGCTGGCGCTCTACCAATTGAGCTACTCCCGCCCTCGATACATGGTGGAGGGAGGAGGATTCGAACCTCCGCAGGCGCAAGGCCGGCAGATTTACAGTCTGCTCCCTTTGGCCACTCGGGAATCCCTCCAGCACGATCCTCTTCGTCCTCCCAGGACGCCCCGCGGCGCCCTGCAAATTCGTCCTGTCCTCTAGGGAGCTGGCGGTGGGAGTCGAACCCGCAACCTGCTGATTACAAATCAGCTGCTCTACCGCTTGAGCTACGCCAGCCCGGCAACTCCCAACCTGCCGGGCGGCCCGAAACGACTCCTTCCTCGCCCCCCGGCCACCGCAAGGGCATCGTGTTCTATACAACCGGGGGGTCAGTGTCAAGAGGATAAGGTGCGACCCGGAAGCCTCCGGACAACCCCCGCCCGGCCGGTCGAAGGCCGCCCCGAACCCTCCCCGGCACCGCCCGAGACGGGGACGCCGCGGCCTCCACCGCCGACCCACGGCCGACCGCCGCCTACCCGCCCTCCGAACTCCCCGGACCCGGCTCCCCAGCCGGTTCCGCCCCGGGTACCTCCCCGGAACCCGCGCCGGGTTCCGGCCCGGACGGGGCATCCGGCCCGAACCCAGGCTCCGACCCGGACCCAGGCTCCGGCGCGGAGGCGCGGACGGGGTTCCCGACCCGAGCGTCCCGTCTTCGGTGAGGTCCACCGGCTCGCCCCGCACGGTGCCGTCCCCCACCTCCAGCCCGAGCCGTCGCAGCAGCGGCCCCAGCGGATCGCTCTCGCCCTGCGCCGCGAGGAAGTCCTCCACCAGGTCGTCCATCTCGCTGCGGTGCGCCGCCCGCTGCTCCAGGATCTCCTCCACCCGGGCGATCCCGTCGGCCGTCCGGTCCACCGCGTTCCCCCGCACCGAGGTCCGCTCGGCCCGCAGCAGGTTCTCCTCCCAGGCCTCGAGCGCGTTGGCCAGCAGGATCCGGGTGCGGGCGCGCAACAGCGCGAGGTAGGCCCGCCGCTGCTCGCCCCGCAGGACGTCGGGCACCGGCGCGTCGACGAACAGCTCGTAGACCCGCATGTAGGTCGCGCCGATGCGCCAGCCGGCCTGCACGGCCCAGAAGGCGTTGCCGCTGCGCAGCGCGTTGGAGAGCCGCGGAAAGGCCGCGCCGAACACGTCGCCGATCCGCTGGACCTGCCGCTGCAGCACGCGACCGTCGACGGTGTCGAGCCGAAGCGTGTCGAGCTCGGCGACGGCCAGCAGCCCGAGACGATACTCGGCCTCCGCCGGCGGGGCGGTGTGCACCGTCTCGCCCGCCGCGATCGCCCGATCGGCGTCGTCGATCACCCGTTCCAGCAGTTCGCGCGCCGCCTCGACCTCGCCCTGCCCCGCCCGCACCACTCCCAGCCGCACCTGGGCCGCCCGGCGGTCCCCCGCCGACAACGCCGGCGCCGCCAGCAGCCGTTCGAACCCCGCCGCCGCCTCGTCCCACAGCTCGAGCTGCTCGGCCAGCAGCGACGCGTGGATCAGCGCCGGAAGCGCCGCCTCCTCCAACGGACCGTCGCCCGCCAGCGCGAGCCGCCGCTGGAACGCCACCAGCGCCCCCGCCCAGTCCTCGGCCCACTCCAGCGCGACCCCCTTGCGGTACCAGGCTTCCGCTTCCGCCGCGGACCCGGGGAAGCGGCGCACGACCTCGTCGCACAGCGCCGCCGCCTCCAGGAACTCGCCGGCCGCCACCCGCGCCGCCGCCCGCTCCAGCAGCTCGCCCGCGTCGATCTCCTCGATCTGCACGCCGGTGTCGCTCCGCTGGGCCAGCAGCAGCAGGGGGTCGGCCTCGACCTCGGCCCGGTCGACGATCGGGGCCGGCGTCACCGGTGTCGGCGTCGCCGGCCCGCAGCCCAGCGCCAGGACCGCCGCCACACCACCGAGCCGGACCGCGAAGCCTCTCATCCTTGTGCCGCCAGACACTGGATCCACACCTCCCGGCGGCGGGGCCCGTCGAGCTCGACGAAGAAGATCCCCTGCCACGTGCCCAGGGCCACCGACCCGCCCTCCACCGGCAGGGTCAATCCGCAGCCGGCCAGACTCGACAGCACGTGGGCCTGCGAGTTCCCCTCGGCGTGGCGGTAGTCCCCGTGGTGCGGCACGAGCCGCTCGTACGTCGCCAGGATGTCCCGCGCCACATCCGGGTCGGCCGCCTCGTTGACCACGAGCGTCGCCGTGGTGTGCGGGCAGTGCAGGTGAACCAGGCGGTCGCGCAGGCCCGACGCGCGGACCGCTTCCTGCACCTGCCGCGTCACGTTCACCGCCTCGAACCGGCTCTTCGTCGTCACCGCGATCCGCTGCATGGGGGCGGGAGTATGCCGGGGCGCTCCGCGCGGCGCAAGCGCGGCGGCCGCGTCAGGCCCCACCGGGGAGATGGATTGCGGCCGGCCGCTGGGGCGTCATGCGAGTTCGGTCGCGGCCGAGAGGCCCTCGACGGGCGGGGAACGCTGCAGCCTGCTACGTACCCGCGTCGCCGGCTCCGGGAAGAGGCAGCGGGCGTGTGCAGTCGTGGACGTACTCCACGACCTGGTCCTCGGGATAGTCGAACTCGACGAGCCAGGGCTCAATGGCCGGCACCTGCTCGCCCCGTCCGTTGGGCGGGGGATGGTGGGAGTAGCCGGCGAAGAACACAGCAGTGTAGCGTCCTGGTCCCGCAGGCGCACGGCCGATGCACCCGGGCTGACCACATGAGCCGTACGCGATCAGCCGGCCGTCCCAGAGCGCGACCACGGACTCCCCATCCTCCACGGGCTTGGCGACGAGTAGCGTGTCCGCGAAGTCGTTCAACATATCCGCACAGAGGGGTTCAGGGCAGTCGTCGCAATCGCATGCAGCAAGGTACTGAGGGAAGACTGTCCAGGTCACACCGGGCGGGTCTTCTTCCCAAAGGTCCACCCACAGGGGCCACGGTCCGCGACTGAACTCGCCGGTCGGGGTGCGCCAGGCCGACTCGACGTACTGCACGTAGATGCGCTGCCAGTTCCGGTCGTACGATTCTCGGCAGTACGGTCCTGCGCGGAACGTCAGCACGAACGCCACGTGTCCCGGCGGTACGGGACCAACGTCGGGACCGACATCGGCCCGGTCTGCCGGCGGCGCACATCCCGCGGCGGCGAGCGTCCAGGCGGCGAGCAACCCACCGAGGTCCCGACCCCGTCGCATCCGGGCCGACATGTCACTCCACCTCCGGGAAGACGTCCGAGGTCGGACCGCGGTGGACGAGCAGCACGTAGCGCTGCGGGAACGCCGCGCGACCCTCGACCGGCGCGATCCGGACGCGGTACCAACCGATCGCCCCCGGGGGTGCGACGAACTCGGCCGGCACGACGAACGACAGTGTCGCGCCGCCGGAGCGGTCCGTCGCCGCCACGGCAACCCCTTCGGCAATCGAGGCCGACCGGAACCGCGCCCGGCGGTCGGGACCCTCCTCCATGCTGTCGCTACAGAGGCGGCCGTTCACGTCCTCGGGATAGACGGTGAACTCCACAGCGTCCGCGCCGCCGGGCAGGGAAACGGCCGTGATCTGGATCGGGCTTCCCGCGGGCGCTTGGAGCCAGTAGGAATCGGCGTCGGCCGCATCGAGCAGGGTTCCTGCACGATAGGCTGCCCCGCCGGGCGGGAGGCCCGCGATCCGGCACGTTGCGTCGGCGACGTCATCGCCGGCATCGACGGGACAGGTGTCGAGGGTGCCCGGTCGCCCGGCCGTGGAGGCGACGTAGGACAATCTCGTGTCCGCCGGCAGGTCGCCGCCGTCCAGCTTGACGTAGAACCGCGAGCCGATCGCGGCTCGGTTCTCCAGCACGGTCTCGAAGCATTCCGGCCCGCAGCTGGCATGAACGGTCCAGGGGCTTCGACTCACCTCGCGCCACGTGGAGTCGGCATCCGCGCGAACGAAGACCCGGCCGCCCGACCGTACGCCCGGGGTCTTCACCGTGAGCGCCGTGGCGCCGCCTCGAGGGAGGTCGACCGCGAAGCCGTCGACGTCACCCGTCCGCAATCGGCCCTCGGCGCGACCGTGATGCGCCGCGATCGGGAACGCCGAGCCGGCCGACGGGTCGGGGTAGTCGTCGAAGGTCGGGTATGCGACGAGCTGGTAGTCGCCGACGCGGGCATCGTCGGAGCGGTACGGGAACAGCAGACCGTCGATGCCGGCGGCGGCGCGCGGCGTCGCGACGCGGACGTACAGCGAGACCTCCGCCAGGTCGGGGTCCAGGGTGAGCGAGACGACGTCTCGTTCGACGCCGTCGTCGCGGGCGATTCGCCGCCATCCCGCAGCACCCACGCCGTGCGTCCAGACTTCCAGGACGGTGTCGGTTGTTCGCGGGTCTTCGGGACGGACGCGGATCGTGTATTGTCGGCCAGTCACTCCGGCGCCGGCCCGGAACACGAACCAGTCCGAATCCCATGGGTGATCGAACGTTCCGCGGGCAGTCACCGGCGCCAGCCGGAACGCGAGACGCGCCTCCCCGCGGCCGCTCCTGGACGTCCGGTCGTCCAAGCGGTCCAGGAACACGCCGGGCCGGCCCTGCTCGACGACCGGATCGAACGCGAGGAACAACTCCGCGGCGTCGCTCCAGACCGGACTCGAGTCGGTCATGCAGCGATAGAGGCTGTCCGTGGTCGAACTGACCCGAGTCCGGGGGGTGACACCGGCTCGGACCAGGGCGACGTAGCCCCGAAACGCCCCCGACCGACCGCGGAGCACGGTCTGGCGCGCCATGAGGCCCTGGAACCAGTCCAGGGCCTCCATCCCGACGGCCACGGTCCCTCCCATGACGTCACGGACGTGACAATTGCGCTGGCCGGCGCCCGGTCCGGAGGGGGTACATGTGAGAGGAACCACCGGGTCGCAGTAGTAGCTGTCGTTCGGGTCGTCCTGCTCGGGGCTGCCGGCGCAGTCCGGTCGCCCGCCGGCGTCGACTCCCGAGATCGGGTTGCCGCCGAAGGTGGCGCCAAACACGGGGTGGCATCCGCGGACGAGATCTTCGATCCGGACGATGTTGATCGGTGCGTCCGGTTTCCCACGGGTCTCGGCCAGCAGGCCGCCGAAGAAGCTCGGGCCCGCGAGCGCCCGTTCGTTCTGCCCGTGTGCCGAATGCGCCATCTCATGGAGCACGGCGTTTGCGATCCCCCAGTTGCCCTCGACCGGATTGGCCGCGTCGTCCGGCCGCACGCACGGGTCGATGTCGACCGCCTTGACGTCGCGTGTCGCGAAGTCGTTCTCCGGACCGGGTGCAAACTCGCCCCACAGGCTCCGAAACTGGGTGAGGCCGGCACCGCAGGTCCCCAGCGCACAGATGCCGAACGGATCTCCCGGATGCTCGCGCTGACAGTAGGAATGCGGGAAACGTTCGCGGCACACCGCGTCGTTCTCGCATGTCTCGTTTCTGTCGTCCGGCGCGTGCCCGAAGTTGTACCCGTCGCACGTATTCGCGGGCGTTCCGGGCTGGCGTGAGCAGGTGCGACAGTGGTCGTCGATGGTGCACAGGGCCCGGAGACCGTCGGGGGCGGCGTTCGTGCGGAAGAACACGAGTTCGCCACCCCCCGCGCCCAGTAGATCTCGCCCGTGATCGCATCGACCCACGCGATGCGTGCCAGCGTCCACGACGCGTTGCGGACCCGGACTTCGTAGAGCAGTCGGGCCCGGCCCGCTCCGAACGGGTACAGGAACGGCACCGTCGTCGGCGGGTCGACCGCCGCTCCCTTCACGTCCGTGGCCATGATCGCGATTTCGTCCGCCTCCAGGGGAGACAGCACGGGACGGAGGTCCGGCAGGTCCGGGTGCCACCGGGCGCGCAACCTCATCACGCGCGACAGGCTGACGTCGCCGGACCCGGCGCTTCGGCGGACGAAGATGGTCAGGAAGTCGCCGTGCACCGGATGCACGGTCTGCCCCACCCCGCGGACGCGGCGGTACGTCACCGCGGATTCGGCGCCTTCCGACGTGACTCCGTCCAACGCGAGTTGCTCGCCGGTCGGGATCTCGTCGCCGACCTCTCCCGACGCCGCCTCGTCCGCCACCCGGAACGCTGCCGCAGCGTCTCCGGCCGGGCCGAGGCGAAAGAGCGGCGCGAGCGCGGGACCGAACTCGGCCAGCCACGCTTCGGCCGCCTCCTCCGGCGTGCCTGCTCGCGCCTCGCCCTCCAGGCCGGTCAAGTTCGCCGGGACACCGTCGGCCGACCATTCCACCGCCAGCCGCCCGTGCGTCGCTTCCAACAGGGAACGCCACGCCGCTTCTTGTGCGACGTCGGGCTTGGTTTCGACCTGCGGGTCCGCGCGGACCGCCGCCCGCTGGCGCTCGAACTCCGCATCGATCGTACGACCCATCAAGGCGAGGCGGATCTCCGCCAGTCGACCCAGGGTCGCTGTCGGCGCCACGACCTCATCGTAGGGAGTCGCTTCGGGATCCGTCGCCGAGGCATCGAGCAGTCCGGCCTTCAGGTCCGCCGCCTCGGCGAGCAACAACTCGTCGGCCGTCGGACTCGCGACCAACTCGAGGCTCGCCTCGGCCTCCCGCGCGCGCCGGACCGTCACCAGGCGCCCGTCCGGTCGACGCTGCATCTCCAGACGTGCCTGGACGGCGACCCGATGGGCGCCCGGCGGCGCCCCTCCATCCGCCGTGTCGCCTGCCCACTCCTCCGCAACCGGAACCGTCAGCGCGGGCTGGCTGCAGCCCTCCAGGTCGAGGTACTCGCGGCCCTCGATGCGGCGCGCGATGGCTCCAGAGGGGCCGACGACTTCCACCGACCACCAGGCGTAGAAGTTGAAGAGTTCGCGGTCGAGCAGGCAGCTTCCGCGGCCCGGCTCGATCTCGACGGCGAAGGTAATCTCTGCCCGGTCGAAGATCCCGTTGCCGTCCGCCGGGGTCAGCGTGGCCGGCGAGACGGCAAGTTCGGCGATGCGGACTTCGGTCCGACAGGGATCCGTGCTGGAGGCGAACGACGCGACTCCCACGTCGTCGGCGGACTCACCCCCCTCGGCACAGCCCGTGGGTGCGAGCATCACGCTGCAGAGCAGAGCAGAGCAGAGCAGAGGAGAGCGTCTGTACATGTCCCCCTCCTCGCGGGCCGTGCCGCCCGGGCGCAGAAGCCAGCCCCCGCCCCACTCGCGCCGCCACCTCAGCGCTGACGGAAGTCTACGCGACCGCGACAAGGTCGTCCAACGCTGCTCCGGCACGGCAGTTCCGGCACGACCGTACACCAGTTGGGCGGATGCCCGCCCCTTCCCTGCCGGGGCTGCGCAGTGCGGCAGGCCTACAGCCGCACGCCCACCGACACGTTCGGCACCGGGTCGTCGAGCCAGAACTGGGCGGCCAGGTCGAGCGCCACGCAGCGCTCGGGGTCGGCGAGCGACAGGCCGAACCGCAGCGCCGCGGGTTCCAACGCCTCGAGGTCGAAGTCGCCCCCGAGCAGCAGCGAAGCCCGGGAGCCGAGCACTCCGATGCGGACGTCGCCGCCCAACCCGTGCCGCACGACCCGCCCCGGACCGGACGCCTCCGCGAGCCGACGCTCCCACGGCAGGAACAAGCCTGCCGCGCCCACCCCGGTGCCCAACCACAGGTAGTGGAGCGCAAGGTCGAGCTGCCGGGTGAACGGCAGACGGACCTCGACCAGGGCCCCCGCCGGCAACGCGGCACCGTCCAGTGCCAGCCGCGCGGAAACACTGGCCGCCTCCGCCCACAGCTCGAGCTCGGCCCCGAACGTGACCGCCCGAGCCTCCCAGGCGTCCAGCCGCCGCAGCTCCCACCAGACGTCCGCCGCCACGGTCAACTCGCCCAGCCGCAGCGTCTGCGGCACCCCGACCCGCAGCAGGTCCGGGCCCGGCCCGAGCGGCACGTCGTCGCCGAGCGGGTCGAGCGCGACCGGCAGCACCCGCAGGTAGCGCAGGTCGAGGCCGAACCGGTGGTAGGCCGCACCCCCGTTCCAGGAGCGCTCGAGGGCCACGGCCGCGCGGGCGCCCGCGGCGAGCCACAGGCGGTCGAGCGGCTCCGCGAAAGGCCCCGTTTCGTCGTGCCGGCC
>CAZMRP010000041.1:0-15650 GCA_964568275.1 uncultured Myxococcales bacterium | reverse complement strand
ATCTCGCGGTCCAGCCGGCGCGCCGAGCCGACCGGGTGGAAGCGGTGGTAGACCTCGTTGACCAGCAGCCGCGCGCCGGCCCGCCGGACCGCCTCGGCCGTCGCCCGGAGCGCCTCCGGCGGCGAGAGGATCCCGGTCGGGTTGTTCGGCTCGGCGACCAGCACCAGCTTCGTGCCCGGCTGCATCGCGCGCCGGACGGCGTCGGGCTCGAGCGCCCAGCCGGCGGCCTGGCGCCGGTCGAAGCGGTCGACGACCGCGCCGAAGGCGGAGGGAATGTGCACCAGCGGCTCGTAGGTCGGCCGTTCCACCAGCACCCGATCGCCCGGTCGGAGCAGCGTGGCGCAGGCGAGCGTCACCGCGCCGGTCGCGCCCGGAGCGGCCCGCACCTCGTCGGCGCCCCACCCTTCCCGCTCGGCCACCAGCTTCGACAACTCGTTCCAGGTCGCGAACGAATCGCTGCCCGGGGGCGGCGGGCCGAGCTCGGCGGCCGGGACGAACGGCGTACCGCTCGACGCGAGGTCGCAGGCCAGGTCGTGGTAGCGGGCGATGGCCCAGTGGAGGTACTCGGTGCGTGCGACGGTCATGCGCGGGAGCGTCGGCTCGCGCCGCGGCGAAGTCAACCCCGCATCGGACTCCCGGTCCGGAACCGCCGTCCGCGGACGATTTCACTTGTGAAGCCCCGCTGAAAAATGGGAGACTCTCTGCAATCTTGGTGAGATAGACTGCGGTTCCTCGAATCCGAGAGACATCGCGGTCGGCCGAGGGGGGGTCCTTGCAGCATCACATGTTGATTCCAGGTCGGCGGTGGTTCGAGGTCACCGGCCGAGGTTCGACGTGCGAAATCGCGCGCCGGGCGTGACGGCGACGCGACACGGACGGGCTTCGCAAGCCGGCTCCAGGGCGAGCCGAAGGGAGGGAGGATCCGATGAAGCGCAGTTCGATGGTGCTCCTGCCGTTCCTGGCACTGCTCGCTTCCTGCGACGACGACACGCAGCTGACCGGCGACGCCGACAGCGGAGCCGACGTCGACGTCGCCCCGGACGTCCCCATGGACGGGGAGCCCGACGAGGGCGGCGCGGACGACACGGGCGGGCCGTGCACGACGGACGAGGAGTGCGTGGACGACGTGTTCTGCAACGGCGTGGAACGGTGCGAGGGCGGGTTCTGCGCGGCGGGGGACGCCCCGTGCGACGACGACATCGACTGCACGGAAGACCTGTGCGACGAGGCCGGGCACCGGTGCACGCACGAGGCGGACGACGCGGCGTGCCAGAACGGCGTGGCCTGCGACGGCGTCGAGCTGTGCCTGCTCGACCTGGGCTGCCAGCCCAGCGTGCCGCTCGACTGCAACGACGACGACCCGTGCACGCTCGACCGCTGCGAGGAGGCGGCGGGCGGTTGCACCCACGAACCGCGGGACCTCGACGGCGACACCCACGTCACGTCGGCCTACGGCTGCGACGCGGTGGGCGGCGACGACTGCAACGACGGCAACGCCGCGGTCTACCCCGGTGCGATCGAGGTCTGCGACGACGTCCTGGACAACGACTGCAACGGGGCGGTCGACCTCGAGGACCCGGCCTGCCGGCCGGGGAACGACACCTGCGCCGAACCGCTCGTGCTGACCGACGGTGTCCCGGTGAACGCCACGCTGGCGGGGATGTTCCCGGACTATTCGCCCCTGATGCCGTGCGGCCCGATGATGGTCCCGAGCGGCCCGGACGCGGTGTTCACGTTCACGCTGACCGAGACCCGCAACGTCGTGCTCGACGCCGCCGCGGTCCCGGGATGGGGCGAGTTCGGCCTCGTGCTGCAGCCGACCTGCGACTTCGCCGCGCCGCCCGCCCTGGGTTGCGCCGTGTCCTGGGATGGGGCGCGGCTCCGCGCCTACTCGCTGGCGGCCGGGACCTACTACGTCCTGGTGACGGCGATGGGGGAGCCCGAATTCACGATCACGATGACCACCGGGGCGCCGACGACGGCGCCGGTGAACGACGTCTGCGCGCGCGCGGACACCCTGACCCCCGGCGTGACGACGGCCGGGACCACGGTGGGCATGATGGGAGACTACACGGTCGCCTGCGGAGGCGGCGGGCCGGACGTGGCGTACCGTTTCACGCTGGCGGCGCCGCAGGACGTGACGGTCGAGGTGACCCGCTTCAGCCCCTCCGGCGAGCTGTGGGTCGACCTCCAGGCGGCCTGCGGGTACGCGACCAGCTCGCTGGCCTGCGCCCAGGGCCTGTGGGAGGACACGACGGCGTCGGTGCGACGGCTCAACCTGGCGGCGGGGACCTACTACGTCATCGTGCAGGGCGGGCCGGAGGAATTCGAGTTCGACATCACGCTGCGGACCGCGGCGCCGACGCCGGCGCCGGCGAACGACGCCTGCGGCGGCGCGGTGGTCGTCGACCCCGCGGCGGCGCCGGTGACGGTGGACCTGCTGGCGGCGCGGGACGACTACGTGCCGTCCTGCGCGGGCGGCGCGCCGACCGCCGACGTGTTCTACCGCCTGGTGCTGACGGAGGCGCACAGCCTCACGATCGCGACCAGCGAGGCGGTGCCCGCCGGCGGCGCGCGGGTGGCGCTGATGACGACCTGCGGCGACCGGACGACCGAGCTGGTCTGCGGTTCGCCGAACCTCTCGCGCGAGTACCTCGTGGCGGGCACCTACTACATCGTGCTGGAAGGCACCGGGGTGACGACGATGGACGTGTCGCTCGGCGCGCCCGTCGTGCCGCCGGCCTTCGACACCTGCGCCGGCGCCACCGACGTCTCGGCCGGCGGGACCTTCGTCGGCGACATGCTGCACACGTACCACGACTACGCCGTGTCCTGCGACGCGACGAGCCAGTCCGACGTGGTCTACGGCTTCACGCTGACGGAGCCGCGGGACGTGACCCTGCTGCTCGAGCCGCTGGCCAGCAGCTCCTCGCACACGCTGTCCCTGCGGACCGCCTGCGCCGACGTGGCGACGGAGCTGCGCTGCCGGAGCGGGGTGACGGTCACGATGACCCAGCGCAGCCTGCCGGCCGGGACCTACTACGCGATCGTCGCGGGCTCCGCGGTCTCGCCGTCCAACCGTTTCGCGCTCACCGTGACGTTCGGCCCCCCGACGGCGATCCCGCCGCGCGACGACTGCTCGGCCCCCCTCGACATCTCGGCCGGCGGCACCTTCGCCGTCTCGACCGTCGGCCTCGCCGACGACTACACGCCCACCTGCGGCGCCGCCGGCCGGCCGGACCTCGTCGCCGTCCTGACGCTCACCGAGCCGCACGACGTGGCGATCGATCTGACGACCGGCGGCGTCCGGTCCTACATCGACCTGCGGTCGGGCGCCTGCGGGACCGGAACGACCTCGCTGCTCTGCACTTCCGGCTCGTGGCCCTCGCTGTCGACCCGCAGCCTCCCGGCCGGCAGCTACTGGGTCCTGCTGGACAGCGAGCTGGCCATGTCCGGCACGTTGATCGTGACCGTCGGGCCTCCGACGACGGTCTGCGACGGCGCGGTGGCGATCAACGTCGATTACGCGTCCGGCTCGACCTTCACCTGGAGCCAGAGCGGCACGACCGCCGGGCGGACAGACGAGTTCCAGCCGGTGAGCTGCGTCATGGGGACCGGGCCCGACATGGCCTTCCGGCTGGTGCTCCCGGTCCGCTCGGCCGTGACGATCACCTCCACCACCACGAGCTTCGACGGGGCGCTGTACCTCCGCAGCCTGTGCGACGTCCCGTCGAGCCAGATCGACTGCGACGACGACTGCGGCGGCATTTCCGCGTCGTGCCTGCCCTCCACCATGTCCACGCCCACCAGCCCCGGCACGCTGACGCTGGACGCGGGGACCTACTACGTGATCCAGGACGCCTACTCGAGCGGTTCCGGCGCCTTCACGTTGAACGTGACGGCGACGCGGCTCTGACGCACGCCGCGCGGCGGCTTCGCGGCAAGTCGAAGGGAGGGACCAACCGATGCATCGCAGCTCGCTCGCTCTCGCGATGTTCCTGGCGCTGTCGGCCTCGTGCGGCGACGACACGCAGTCGAACGCCGACGCCGACGCGGACGCCGACACCGCGTCGGAAGTCGAGACGGACGTCGGGGCGGACGCCGACGCGGACGAAGACGTCGGCCCGCCGCTCGACTCGGACGGCGACACGATCCTCGACACCGACGAGGGAGACGGCGACCCCGACGGCGACGGCGTCCTGAATCACCTCGACGACGATGCGGACGGCGACGGCATTCCGGACGCCGAGGAGGCGGGGGACGACGACCCCGCCACGCCGCCGGTCGACACCGACGGGGACACGGTGCCGGATTTCCTGGACCTGGACGCCGACGGCGACGGGCTGTCCGACGCCCGCGAGGTGGAGCTGGGGACCGACCCGACGAACCCGGACACCGACGGCGACGGGGACGACGACCTGGTCGAGTCGGTGCATCCCGGCGCCGACCCGACGGACGGGACGCGCGGGATCCCGGAGGACGACTGGGTGGTCCGGCTGCCGAACCGCACGGCGGCGCAGCACGAGACGCTGACGTTCGAGCCCGAGGTGGGGCGCGCCGACGTGTTCTTCCTCGTCGATACCACCGGCAGCATGTATGGCGAGATCGAGAACATCAAGCACAACCTGTCCACGGTGCTGATCCCGGAGATCCGCAGCCGGATCCCCGACGTCGCGTTCGGCGTGGCGAATTTCGACGACTTCCCGTACGGGTCGTACGGCGACGGCTCGGACGTACCATTCGCCTTGCAGCAGGCGATGACCACCGACGCGGCCCTGGCCCAGGCGGGGGTGAACGTCCTGCCGAACCACGGCGGCGCCGACGGGCCGGAGAGCCAGGTCGAGGCGCTGTACCAGACGGCGACGGGCGCGGGGCTCGGGGTGTGGGTGCCGCCGTACGCCGGGCCGGACTGCCTCGGCGCGCCGTGTTTCCGTCCGGGCGCCCTGCCGATCGTGCTGTTGTTCACCGACGCGCCGATGCACAACGGACCGCCCGGCACGACGGCCGATGCGTACGTCGGAATCGAGCCGACGCCGCACACCTGGGCGCAGGCGATCGAGGCGTTGAACGCGATCAGCGCGAAGGTCGTCGGGTTGTACTCCGGGGACCCCGCCTACCCGGACGGCCGCCCCGACCTGCTGGCGACGGTGGAGGCGACGGGGGCCGTGGACCTCGAGGGTGCGCCGCTGTTCTACGACATCGGAGTCGACGGCGCCCTGCTGACGACATCGGTCATCGATGGGATCGACGTGCTGGCCACCAACGCGGCGCTGGACGTCGACGCCGAGGCCGAGGCCGACCCGGAGGCGCCCTTCGGCGTCGACACCTCGTGCTTCGTGCGGGCGGTGACCCCGACCCGCTGGTTCGGCCCGACCGGGATCGAGAACGACCCCGAGGCCGTGGAGCGCACGGACCTGTCGACCTTCTTCGCGGTCGTCCCCGGGACGCAGCTGGAGTTCGACGCCACGCTCCAGAACGTCGACTGCTACGCCGGCGGGCCGGAGGCCCAGGCGTTCCTGGTCACCGTGGTGGTGCGCGGCAACGCCGTGGCACGGCTCGACGAGCGGCTCGTGGTCGTGGTGGTGCCGGCGCTCTAGGCGCGGCACGCGGAGGGTCGGCGAAGATGCGCGGACGTCTGTTGCAGTTCGGCCTCGCCGCCGCGACGCTCGCGGCGGCCGGCGGGTGTTCCGGCGACGACTCCACGACCGACGGGGACGTCGCCGAGGACGGGCCGGGCGACGAGGGGAGCGCGGACGAGACGGGCGGAGAGTGCGCGACGGACGAGGAGTGCTGGGACGAGCTGTTCTGCAACGGCGTGGAGCGGTGCGCGGCCGGGCGGTGCGTCGCCGGCGGACTCCCGTGCGACGACGGCATCGCCTGCACCGAGGACGTCTGCAACGAGGACGGGGCGCCGCGCTGCACGCACCGGCCGGACGACGCGGCGTGCGGGAACGGCATCGCCTGCGACGGCGTGGAGCTGTGCCTGTTCGACCTCGGCTGCACGGCGGGCGTGCCGCTCGACTGCAACGACGACGACCCGTGCACGCTGGACCGCTGCGAAGAGGCGGCGGGCGGGTGCGTCCACGAGCCGCGGGACCTGGACGGCGACACGCACGTGACGATGGAGCTCGGCTGCGACGCCTGGGGCGGGGACGACTGCGACGACGGCGACGAGGCGGTGTTTCCGGGGGCGACGGAGCTGTGCGACGACGGCCGGGACAACGACTGCGACGGCCTGGTCGACCTGGAGGACCGGGCCGACTGCCACGTCGAGAACGACCGGTGCGACGGCGCGCTCGGGCTGACCGAGGGGATCCGGGCCGTCGGCTCGCTGGTCGCGGCGTCGGACGACTACGAGCCGGCGTGCGCGGTGCGGGCGCCGGACGTGGTCTACTCCTTCACGCTGACGGGGCCGCGGAACGTGGTGCTGGGGGTCGACTCGCTGCGCCCGGGGGCGCAGTTGAGCGCCGAGGTGCAGACGACCTGCGGCGACGCGGCGACGGCGCTGGGCTGCTCGGTCTACGGCCCGCCGATGACGCTGCGCTTCTACTCGCTGCCGGCCGGCACGTACTACCTCGTCGTGCGCGGCTGGGAGTGGCTCGACGAGCTGTTCGTGGACTACGCGACGTCGGCGCCGACGGCGGCGCCGGCGACCGACCGTTGCGCCGCCGCGGGCGACCTGGTTCCCGGGACGACCGCCGCGGGCAACCTGGCCGGGATGAACGACGACTACCGGCCGAGCTGCTTCCCCGGCGGGGGCCCGGACGCGTTCTACCGGCTGGTGCTGACCGAACCGCACCAGGTGACGCTCGGGGGCCGCTTCACGGTCTCCGGACCGCCGCTCGGGCTGGCGCTGATGACGACCTGCGGCGTCGGGTCGTCCGAGCTGGAGTGCGCCTCGGGGAGCGTCGCGACGATCACCCGGAACTACCTCGACGCGGGCACGTACTATGTCGCGGTCGACGGCGAGGAGTACCCGTTCACGCTCACGGCCGCGCTGGGAGCGCCGGTGACGCCGCCGGCCAACGATCGGTGCGCGGGCGCGGTGGACGTCTCGGCCAGCGGCGCCTTCGAGGGCGACCTCGCCCGCTGCTACCGGGACTACCCACCGTCGTGCTCGACGGATCCGCTGCTGGACGCCGACGTCGTCTACACCTTCACCACGGCGACGGCGCGGAACCTGGCGGTCGACCTGTGGCCCGTGGCGGGCACGGGGCCCTTCGCGGTGGCGTTGCGGAGCCGCTGCGACGACGCGACGACGGAGCTGCGGTGCCGGGTTTTCAGCCCGTCGGTGTCGTTCGTGCAGCACAGCCTGCCGGCGGGCACCTACTACCTGATCGTGTCCGGCAGCCCCAGCGCTGCGGTGAGCCGGTTCCTGCTCCAGGTGGGTTTCGCGGCGCCGACACCACGGCCGCCCGGTGACACCTGCGCCGACGCCGTCGATGCCTCGGCCGGCGGCTCGTTCTCCGTGGTCGCGGACGGGTTCGACGACGACTACCCCACGAACTGCGGTCCGGCGGGGCTGTCGGACGCGGTGTTCGGCCTGACGCTGGCCGAGCCGCGGGACCTCACGGTGGACCTGTCCGCGGGCTCTTCCAACTCCACGCTCCAGCTCTACGCGGGGAGTTGCGGCACGACGGCCCGGCCGGCGGGGTGCATCACGTCGCTCGCGCCCTCGGGGACGATCCGCGACCTGCCGGCGGGGGACTACTGGCTGGTGGTCGACGCCGCGCCGGGCTTCGTCGGAACGCTCGACGTGACGCTCTCCCCGCCCGGCTGAATTCGCGCCCGAGTCCGCGCGCCTGTCCGCGCGGCTGCCCCGCGCGCCTGTCGGCGCGCCTTGACGAATCCCGAGTGGCGGGGCACCCTTCTTGCTGGGGAATTGCGCGGGCGATCGGTCGATCGGCCGACCACGCGGGCTCGCGGCGGGCGGCGGCAAGCCGTCGGAAGGAGAACGTTCTTGCCCAGCGAAGCGGAGCGAAGGAACGGCGCGGCAATGCTCCCGTTCGTGCTGGTGGCCCTCGGCACGCTGGTCGCCGGCTGTCCCGGCGGCGCCGACGACGCGACGGACGCGGCGGACGGGAGCGAGGGGTTCGAGGTCGTCGAGGTGTTCGACGCCCCGGACGACGGGGTCGACACCGACGTGTCGGGCCCCGACGACGGCGGGGACGAGGGACCGAGCGACGTCCCGACGGAGGCCGACGAGGCGTCGACCGACGCGGGTTGCACGAGCGACGAGGAGTGCAACGACGGCGACCCGTGCAACGGAGTGGAGGTCTGCGACCCGGTGCTCGGCTGCCGGTCCGGCGCGCCGGTCGACTGCGACGACGGGATCGCCTGCACGAACGACCGCTGCGACCCGCTGACGGGCGCGTGCGGGTCGGAGCCCGACCACTCGCTCTGCACGTTCCCGGAGCTGTGCCAGCCGGACCTCGGGGGGTGTGCGCCGCCGCTGACCTGCAGCACGGACGAGGAGTGCAGCGACGGCAACCCGTGCAACGGTGCGGAGTACTGCGGGACCGACGCGCACTGCACGGCCGGCACGCCGATCGATTGCAGCGACGCCTTCGCGTGCACGACCGACCACTGCAACCCGCTCGACGGCACGTGTCTCCACACGCCCGACGACGGCGTCTGCGACGACGGCGACCGCTGCACGGGGCTGGAGACGTGCCGCGTCGACGCCGGCTGCGTGCCCGGCACGCCGGTCGACTGCGACGACCGGCTGGACTGCACGACGGACTCCTGCGACCCGGCCACCGGCGTCTGCGCCCACGCGCCGTCGGACGCGCGCTGCGCCGACGGCGTGTTCTGCAACGGCGTCGAGACCTGCAGCGCGACCGTCGGGTGCGTCGCCGGCGCGGCACCGGACTGCGGCGACGGCGTCGTCTGCACGGTGGACGCCTGCCATCCCGTGCTCGACCGCTGCACGCACAGCCCGAACGACGCGCGCTGCGACGACGCGCAGTTCTGCAACGGCGCCGAGACCTGCGACACGACGGCGGGCTGCGTGTTCGGCACGGCGCCGACCTGCAACGACTTCGTCGACTGCACGCTCGACCGCTGCGACCCGGCGGCGGACGGCGGGCGCGGCGCCTGCGTCTTCGTCCCCCCGGACGCGGACGCCGACGGGCATCCGGACGGCGCGTGCGGCGGGACGGACTGCAACGACGGCGACCCGGCGATCCATCCGGGGGCGACCGAGCGGTGCAACGCGCTCGACGACGACTGCGACGGGCTGACCGACGAGACCTTCCCCTGTGCCGGCGGAACGACCCGCAGCTGCACCACGAGCTGCTCGTCCACGGGCAGCCAGACCTGCTCGAGCTCGTGCGCCTGGGGCGTCTGCAACCCGCCGGCCGAGACCTGCAACGGCTTCGATGACGACTGCGACGGCGCCACCGACGAGACCTTCGCCTGCGCCCGCGGCGCCGCCCGCAGCTGTACGACCGGCTGCTCGACGATCGGGACCGAGACCTGTTCCAGTTCCTGCGCCTGGGGGCCTGCGTCCCGCCGGCCGAGGCCTGCAACGGCGTCGACGACGACTGCGACGGGCTGACTGACGAGACCTTCCCCTGTGCCGGCGGAACGACCCGCAGCTGCACCACGAGCTGCTCGTCCACGGGCAGCCAGACCTGCTCGAGCTCGTGCGCCTGGGGCGTCTGCAACCCGCCGGCCGAGACCTGCAACGGCTTCGATGACGACTGCGACGGCGCGGTGGACGAGACCTTCGCCTGTGCCGCGGGCAGCACGCGGGCCTGCACCACGAGCTGCTCGTCCACGGGCAGCCAGACCTGCTCCGGCAGCTGCGCCTGGGGCGTCTGCAACCCGCCGGGCGAGGTGTGCAACGGGCGCGACGACGACTGCGTGCTCGGCTGCGACAACGGCTTCGCCTGCTGCGCCGGAACGACCTCGGCCTGCAGCAACGCCTGCGGCGTCGCCGGGTCCCGGAGCTGCTCCGCGAGCTGCGCGCTCGGCGCGTGCTGCGCGGCGTCCGAGGTCTGCGGCAACACCTGCGACGACGACTGCGACGGCCTGGTGAACGAGGGGTGCGGCCCGACGTGCAGCGTGATCGAGGGGTTCGAGTCCGGGGTCTGGCCCGCGGCGGGTTGGACCTCGGTCGCCGGCGGCGGAACCCTGTCCGCCGCCTACGCCCACGACGGCAGCTACGGGCTGCGGGACCCCGACTGGCACTACCGGACCAACGTGACGGTGGGCAACGCCGGGGACCGCCTGTTCATCTGGATCCGCCCCGGCGGCAGCGGCCGCACGTACCTCGGGTTCGGCGCCAGCTCCGCCGGCTGCTACAGCGTGCTCCTCGCGCCGAACACGACCAGCCTGCTGTTCCAGCAGAACAGCGGCTACGGTTACACCAACCTCGGAACCACGGCCTGCACCTTCTCCACCGGCGTGTGGTACAAGCTCGAGGTCGAGTTCGTCACGACGACCTCGCTGGTCGGGCGGGTCTACGAGTCGAACGGCACCACCGTGCGCTGCCAGCTTTCGCAGACGATTGCCGGCCTGGCGCCGGGGGGCATCGCGCTCCGTTCGTTCGGCACGATGGACAACGACACGATCACGCTCTGCCGCTGACCGGTTTCGGGCCGGCTGCACCGCGGTCGGCGAGGAGCTTCCGCCGGAGCCCGCCGACGGCCCGGATGGGGCTTCGGGCCGACCGGCCGACGATCGCACGCGGAACTGGAATCGGCGGATCGACTCGCCTACGATGCTTCCGCTTCGAGGAGGGGCCGCGGGTGGTCGCGCTGGGGCTTGATCTCGGAACTGCGTTCTCGCGCGCCGCGTACGTGCAGGGCGGCGAGCCGCGGTTGCTCCAGTTCCCGGACGGTTCGCGCAACATCCCCTCGATCGTGTCGATCGGCGGGGGCACGACGCGGGTCGGCCGGGCCGCGTTGTCCCGGGCGACCACGCACCCGACGCTGACGGTGCGGGCGGTCAAGCGGATGCTCGGCCGCGCGCCGGACGACCCGTTGATCGAGTTGTTCGCGGCGCGCTTCCCGATCGGCTTCGAGCCGGGCGAGCGCGGCGGGGTGGTGCTGCGGCTCGGCGAGGAGCGCCACGAGGTCGAGGATGTGGCGGCGGCGCTGATCCGGCAGCTGGTCGACGTCGCGGAGCAGACCTGCGGCGAGCGGCCGACCTCGGCGGTGCTGACGACGCCGTACTGGTACGGGTCCCGGCAGCGCAGGGCGCTGGCCGACGCGGCGACCCGGGCCGGGATCTCGACGACGCAGATCCTGAGCGAGGCCACCTGCACGGCGCTGTCGCTGATCGAGGCCGGTGCGGGCGCGCGGATGGTGGCGGTGGTCGACGTCGGGGCGGCCGGCTGCACGGCGTCGGTGATCGAGATCGCGCCGCGCCGCATCCGGCTGGTGGCCACGGCCGGCGACCCGATGGGGGGCGGGGAGGACGTCGACTGGGGGCTGGTCAAGGCGCTGCTCAAGGGGCTCGCGGCGCGCCTGGGCGAGTTTCCCGAGGACCCGGCGGTCCTGGAGCTGTTGCGCCAGACCTGCGAAGGGGCGAAGCGCAACCTGGCGCAGCTCTCGACCGTCACCGCGGTCGTGCCGTTCCTGCCGGTCGGAGGCGGGCTGTACAACCAGGAGGTGATGATCGCCCGCGAGCACGTCGAGTTGCTGCTGTCGGACACGGTGAACCGCGTGGGCGCGGCGTGCCGCAAGGCGCTCGAGGCGTCCCGGCTCTCCGCCTCCGACCTGGCGGCCGTGGTGACGGCGGGCGGGACGGCGCGGCTGCCGGCGGTCCGCGGCGCGATCGAGAGCGTGCTGGGCAAGCTCTCCGCCAAGCGCCTCGACCCCGACGGCTCGGTGGCGCTCGGCGCCGCGAGCCAGGCCGCGATGCTCGAAGGAACGATGGACGCCATCGCGATCATCGACGTGGAGATGACGCCGTCCGTGCCGCCGCCCCCCGCCGGGGTGTCCCGCACGACGCCGCCCGGACGGCTGCCCACCGCCCCGCCCGGACGGCTGCCCACCGCCCCGCCCGCAAGTTCGCCCACGCCGCGACCCAACCGGCTGCCCACGCCTGCGCCCGGCCGGCTGCCGAGCATCCCGCCCGCGCGGTTCCAGACCATCCCGCCGGGTCGCGAGTCGAGGGACGAGCGGGTGCAGGTGGACGCGAACGCATTCCGGGCCGAGATGGCCACGCTGCTGGCGTCGCTGCGCGCCGGCGCCGTGACCGACGCCGACGCCAGGGCGGCCACCTCGGCCGCACGGTCCAGCGACCTGGAGGACGAGGGGAAGGAGCTGTCGCCGGACGAGTTGGCCCGGCGGCTGGCGTCGCTGCACGACCTGTGGAACGTGTTCGGGGTGGTGATGCAGGCCTCGCGGCAGTACCGCTGGGAGCACCCGCAGGCCCTGCGGCAGCTGGAGCGGAGCGTGGAGCAGGTCGCCGCGTTCCACTCGCATGCGCCGCTCGGGTTGACCTGGGACGTCGGCGCGATGCACTTCGCGCACCGGGGCCAGGTGATCTGGAAGCCGGACCGGCCGCCGTTCGACGGCATTCCGTACTCGCTGTTCGTCGAGGGGCTGCGGCAGGTGCAGCTCAAGCCGGGGCTGCGGCGGGAGGAGTTGCGGGAGTTCCTCGGGGTGCTGCTGCGCGACGCGGCGCTGGACTTCGGCTCCGACGACGACGCGGCGACGGCGCTGTGGGACCGCAAGCTGCAGCACATCGGCTGGCTGGCCGTGGAGAGCTACTCGGACGAGGACGACCCGGCGTTCGAGCAGGCGCGCGACGAGTTGGCCCGGGAGTTGGGCCTGGCCGCCGACGGCGGCGAGGTGCTGGGGTCGTACGCCGCGGCGCGCCGGGAGATGGCGCAGCCCGCGGCGCTGCTGGCGCTGGACGAGAGCACGCGCGCGACGGTGACCTCCCACCTGCTGCCCGACCGGGCGGAATGGTTCGACCGCTTCGCGCTGGCGCTGGCCGCCACCTGGACGCGGCTGACGGCGGACGACCGGCAGCGGCTGGTCGCCGGTCTGGCGGACTGGGCGGCGGACCAGGTCCGGGCCCGCGCCTGGCAGCCGCTGCTCGAGGTGTTCGGGGCGGTGGACGAGGCGAGCCTGCGCTGCAAGAGCGCCGCCGCGTCCCACGGCCTGCGGTCCGAGGCGGTGGCGGCGATGTTCCCGCCGGAGCGGGTGCGGGCGGCGGTCGAGTTCCTGACCGACGGCGCGGACGTGCCGGCGGCGCTGCTGGCCGGGATGCGGCGCCTGCTGGCCGCCGCGCCGCTGGACGACGAGGCCTTCGAGTTCGTCGTCGAGCGCTACGAGTCGCTGGGGGCGGCGGCGCGCGACCTGATCGCCGAGCTGCTGGTGACGCGGGCGGAAGGGCGCGAGCAGATCCTGGCCCGGGCGCTGCCGTTGCTGTCGCTGGAGCATGCGCGCAAGGCGCTGGCCGCGTTGCACAAGCTGGGCACGCCGGCGGCGCTGACGGGCATCAGCGGGGCCTTCCGGTCGCCGCACGTCGAGGTCCGGATGGAGGCGCTCGCGGCCCTGCCCGAGACGACGGCGGACCTGGTGCGCGACGACGTCGGCCGGCTGGTGGAGGACCCCGAGGCGGAGCTGCGCCTGCGGGTGCTGGAGACGGTGGCCTCCCGACGGATCATGGCGGCGGGGCCGGTGCTGATGCGCCGGATCCAGTCGGAGAAGTTCCACACGCTGTCGTTGCGCGAGCGGTTCCTGATCTTCGAGGCGGTCGGCGCGCTGAACCGCTCGCGGGCCGACGCGGCGGCGATCGCGATGCTGGAGTCGAGCGGGCTGTTCCAGTCGGAGGCGGTGGACCAGTCGCGGGCGGTGGCGGCCGACTTCCTCGCTACGTCCTCCTCGCCGCAGGCGCTCGAGGCGCTGCAGCGCGTGACGAAGAAGAAGTGGTTCTCGTCCCAGGCCGTGCGCGCCTCCGCGGCGCGGGCCGCCGAGCGGATCCAGCACCGCCGGTCGACGCGGCCGCCGCCCGAGCGAGGTGAGGCATGAGCGGCCGTCCGTCCCCGCGCCCGTCGCTACGCCCCTCGCTCCCGCCGCCGGCGGTCGACGAGGCGGAGCGGCGGCGCCAGCTGCCGGTGGGGGTGGTGCTGGCCGGTTACCGGCTGACCAAGGCCTGCCAGCTGTACGACGACGCCAACCAGACCGTCCGGCAGCTCGTCCCGCAGCTGCTCGACGCCGTCACCTCCTTCTGCCGCGTCCTCGGCACGGACCACGTCCGGCTGCTGTTCTCGCCGGAGATGGTGCTGATCAACCGCAGGATGCTGCGGGCGCCCCGCGACACCTTCGCGCTCGCCCTGCAACTCGGCGCGATGCTCGACACGGCCGGGCTCAACGAGCTGACCTTCGAGCAGACGGTGACGGCCGACGGCCTGCTGCGCCTCGCGCGCCTGCTCGCCGACGCCCAGCGGGACGCGACCGCGGTCGCCCGGCTGCGCGACGAGCGGATTCCGGCGGTGACGGTCCGGCAGGCGCCGGGCCCCGAGAGCGAGCTCGAGTTCGACCCCCACGAGCCGCCGATCACCCGGGTGGTCAAGGCCTACGCGGCCTCGGTGCTGGTGCTGGAGGGGCTCTACGCCCGGCTGGAGCGCGGGGAGTCGATCGAGGTGCGCCAGATCAAGCGCATCGCCCAGCGGCTGGTGGCGCTCAGCGACGACCACATCGAGATCCTGACCGCGCTGGCGGCCGGCCCGCTGGTCGACGACGAGCCGGCCCGGCGCGCCGTGAGCAACGCGGTGATCGCCGCCGCGATGGCGCGGTTGCTGACCGAGGACCGCGACCTGCGCTCCACGTTGGCGCAGGCGGCGCTGGTGGCCGACATCGACCAGATCCTGCCCGGCGCCGCCGAGCCCGGCCCGGACCGCGCGCCGTCGGCCCTGCTCGTCCTGTCCGGCCTGGGCCAGTACTACTTCGGCGCGCTGCGTCGCAACGTGGTGGCCTTCGAGGCGCTGGCGCTGCCGGCGCCGACGGGACCGCTCCACGACGGTGCGGTGACCCCCACCGCCGCCGCGTCCCTGCTGTTCGTCGTGCAGCGCTTCAACGAGCTGCGCACGCCGGACGCCGAGGGGAACGCCGCGACGATCGACGAGGCGGTGCGCGCGCTCGAGGCGCAGGCGCGGGGCGCCATCGAGCAGGCCCTCCTTCGACTGCTCGTCGTGTCGCTCGGCTTCTACCCGCTCCGCACGGTGGTCGAGCTGGACACCGGCGAGGTCGCCGTCGTCTCGGGCTTCCCGAAGGTGCCGCTGGACTTCGCCCGCCCGCCCGTCCAGATCCTGATGGACCGGCTCCAGCAGCTGCTGCCGGTGCCCGAGTCGGTCGATCTGGCGGCGCCGAAGCCGGGCCAGCCGAAGCGCCGGATCCGCCGCGTGGGCCGCACCGCCACCTGAACGCCGCGCATTCCCTCCGCGGACCCCACCGTGACGGTCTGGCGCGACCCCGTGGATTCGCGTAGCGTGCCCGCCGTGGACCGGCTCCCGATCGACGACCAGCTGCCGGACATCGTCGCCCGGGTCGCGGACGCCGGCGCGTTGGCGCTGGTCGCCGAGCCCGGGGCCGGCAAGACCACCCGCGTCCCCCGCGCGCTGCTCGACGCCGACCCGGACGCGCGCGGGGAGGTCGTGGTGCTCGAGCCGCGGCGGCTCGCCGCGC
>CAZMRP010000040.1:0-15761 GCA_964568275.1 uncultured Myxococcales bacterium | reverse complement strand
GACATCGGGATGGCTCGCCGGAGCGGCCGCGCAGGGACCCGAACGGCTTGCGCTGGCCGCCGCCGACGGGGCTCGCTTGACCTACGGCGAGCTCTTGAAGCGCGCCCGCGGGGAGGCGGCCGTCCTGAGTGGGCCCGAGGCGCATCGGATCGAGCTCGCACCCGGGATCGACCACGCGATTGCCGTCCACGCGGCGATCCTCGCCGGCGTGCCGTTCACCACCGTGCGTCCGGGGCTCCCTCCTGCAGAGTGCGAGGCGGTCGTCGCCGCGGCGACAGCCTCCGTCCCGCCGCCCGGGCTAGGCCGGGTCCTCGGCGGGTTCGAACGGCGGCGGCTCGCGCCCCGCCGCCCGCAACGCCGACCTCATCGCCGTCACGTACGACGGCCGCTCGTCGTCCCGCCACCGCGGCCAGCCGCCGCGGTCGACGTACGCGAGCATCCGTTGGAACTCCGGCTCCTCGAAGGCGTACGCCCCCAGCTCCACCACCCGACTCGCCGCGTCGAACGCCGCCGGGAACGTGCAGGGCTCGCCGAAACGCGCGATCAGCTCCGCCGCCGCGGTCCGGTTCGCGGAGCCCTCCGGCTGCTGCCGGAACGCCTCGCGCCGCTCCGGGAACGGCCAGCGTTCGTAGACCGCTCCGAGGAACCCCCAGCGCGCGTGCCCCGCGATCGAGCCGTGCAGGTCCCCCAGCCGCCGCCGGTCCGCGATGCTCCAGCCGTCGAGCACGACCCGCGGGGTCTGGCCCGCGGCCGGCGCGCACAGCTTCGTCGCCGCCCGACAGAAGTCGTCGGCGAAGAAGAACAGGCGATCCAGCAGCAGCAGGTCGGTCTCGATGTTGAAGAAACCGAACGCCACCACGCCGTGGCTCGCCGAGCGGAACGCGAGCGGCATCGGTCACGGTCTCAGTCCCACACGCCCCGCCGCTCGGGATCGCCGAGCTGGTAGGCGTAGACGGCCTCGCGCAGGTAGGCCGGGATGCTGACGTAGCGCTGCAGCTGCATGCACGACAGGTTGGAGCTGCAGTCGCAGGCGAAGTTCTCCGTGGCGTTGCAGCCCGGGATCCCCTCGGGGTGCTCGCTGCCGTCCGGCTCGATGTAGCGGACGTTGGAGTCCCACTTGACGATGGGCCGGCCGGTGCCGTCGGCGTAGACCAGCTCGGGCCAGTCGGGCAACGTGTCGCCGTCGAGGTCCGGGCCGTCGACGGTCACGTAGGCCTTGGCCAGCAGCTCGTTGGCCCATTCGAGCACGCGGGCGGCGATCCCCTTCTGCACGGTCTTGCCGAAGATGACCTCCTTGCCGAAGGTCTGGGCGACGTAGACCTTGCCGTACGGAGAGTGGAACTCGACGTACTGGCGGAGGTCCGGGTCGGGGTCGGCGCCCTTCTCGTAGATGCGCATCTGATCGAGCCAGCTCAGCTCCTCGTTCTCGAACAGGAACAGCATCGTCCAGGCGATCAGGAACTTCTGCTGTTCCCAGCCGAGCTGCGGATCGAGCACGGCGGTGTGCTCGGGGGCCAGCGGGTGGAACGGGTCGCTGGTCGGCATGTGGTAGGCGCTGCAGAGCGTGGTCTGCTCGGCGGCGAAGCAGACCTCCGGCTCGTCGGTCCACCAACTGGTCCAGCCGATCGGGCCGCGGGAGTAGCGCTCGAAGTCGACGATCGGGTCGCCGTCCTCGTCGGCGATGACCCGCGGCCCCTTGAGCGCCTCGTCGCCGGTCAGCGCGTTGGCGAGCCACCGTCGGTAGCCGTCGGGGAACAGGTCGGCCAGCGAGGTGGCACGATAGCGCGGATCCACGAAGTCGTTGCGCGTGGAGCTGATGTAGTTGTCCACCGACTCGGCCATCAGGATCGCCACGTACATCTTGTCGTAGTACGAGCCGGCGTTCATCGTGTACCAGCTGTCGTACTCGCCGTGGTCCTCGGAGAGCATGTTCTCCACGAGCTTGCCGCCGAAGCTGGCGGTCCCGTCCACGGCCGTGATGCCGTTGGGGATGATCACCTTGGTGCCGCCCGGGTTGTCGACGGTGTCGCGCGACGAGCGGAGGAAGCTCTCCCACGGCCGTTTGAAGTGCGGGCCGACCTCGGGCCGCGCCGCCTGACGCACGAACTGGTCGAAGGCCAGGCCGGCGGCGAGGACGTTCTCCGGGAAGAACGTCGCGATGTAGGGCCACAGCGTGCCGAAGTGCAGGCCGTCCTCGAGCGCGTAGTCCTCGTAGATGTTCCGGATCAGGCCGAGGCCCTTGGCGCCGTCGCGGATCTTGGCGGCGTAGCGGCCGAACAGGCGGTCGGCGACGCCGCGGACGCTGAAGGCCATCCGGTTGCGGCGGTAGGTCTCGAAGACCTGCCAGGTCTCCTGCGAGGTGATCAGGAAGTTGAAGATCTCGTACGGGTCGGCGCCGTTGTCGTGTCGGTAGACCGAGACGTTCCCCAGGTCGGCCCAGGAGTCGGTGCCGAAGCCGTAGGGGACGCGGGTGCGGCCCTGGCGGTCGATCGACGGGCCGCCGCGATAGTACTGCCCCGCCTCGCCGATCGTCGGGAAGCGCTGGACGGTCCACGGCACGTAGTCCACCTTGGGCTGCCTGCAGCGGGTCCAGCGTCCGTCGACCTGGACGATCAGGCCGTCGAGCAACGGGTGCCATTCGCCGAACAGCTCCTCGTTCCAGTCCGGCGGCTCGAACAGCCACGGGTCGACCTCGACGCAGTCCCGGATCATCCCCAGTTTATTGTGGAGCTGGGAGTAGTGGTAGTCGTCGTTGGTGAGCGGGTCGTCGTCGGCCAGCGAGTGGCGGATGCCGAGGATGCCGCCGAAGTTGTCCATCTTGTCCAGCGCGGCGCGGCCCTTGGCCGTGGTGACCAGGTACTCGGGGTCGGGGTTCACGGCGACGGTGTCGCCGTAGAACATGCGGGCGCCGGCGAAGTCCCAGACCGCGGGCCCGAGGAAGTCCTGCGTGTACTCGCCCGCGTAGTCCATGATCGAGGCGAGGGTCCACATCCAGATCAGGTTCTCGGACTCCTCGTCGGTGACCGGGTCGAACCAGCGCGGGCCGACGCAGGACTCGCCGTTCGGGGTCAGCTCCGTGCACGGCTCGGTCACGGTGCCGTTCTTGGTGCGGAGCTGCCAGTACTGCGGCCGGTACATGTAGGCGTCGGAGGAGCCGACGAAGTTGTGGCGCAGGCCGACGGAGTGGCCGAACTCGTGGGAGATGCCGGCCCGGTGCATCCGGTAGGCGATGTACCTGCGCATCTTCTCGGCCCGCTCCGCCTGCACCTCCAGCGAATCGCGCCGGCTGAACTCGCCGAACTTCTGCTGGAGGATGTCGGCCAGGCCGGCCAGCGAGAACGGCGCCTCGGCCTCCCGCGGTCCCATCATGCAGATCCCGCGCTCGGCGTAGGCCTCCTCCTTCAGCCGCTGCAGCTTGAGGCGCAGCTCGGGGCTGCCGCCCCGCAGCGGGGAGGCGAGGTCCATCGTCCCCTGGTCGATCGGCATGCCGGCCACGCCCGCATACTGCTGGACCATCGGCGTCATCAGCTCCGCCTCGAACTGCGTCCCGCGGGCGGCCTGCCGCCGCGCCTCGTAGGTCGCCGCCGTGGTGGAGGGCGCGCCGATCGAGGCCCGCACGCCCTGCAGCGCCCGATTGAGCTGCTGCACGTCCGCCATCACGTCGGGCGGCACGGCGGCCGGGATCGCGGCGGCGTCGGCCGCGCCGCCGAAGGCGGCGAGGCGGTCGGCGAGCTGCGACCGGCTCATCAGCGGCAGCACGCCGTCCCGGGCCGCGGACTCGGCGGCCTGCGCCCAGTTGCGCACGTACTCGGCCTCGGTCACGTCGTCCGCGTCGAGCTCGCCCTTGAGGAAGCGGAGCTTGTCGACCGTGTCCTGGGCGATGTAGTCGGTGAGGTGCGACCAGAAGGTGGTGTTGGTGGCGACCACCTCGCCGGTCAGCGGGTCGACCGAGTCGGCGCCGAAGCCCCAGGGCGAGAGGGTCTGCGGTCCCCAGACCACGACGACCTTGTTGTAGCGCAGGTCGCCCTTGCGCACGTTGAGCGCCGCGCGGCAGGTGGCGAGCAGCTCCGCGTCGGCGGCGCCGTCGCGGTAGGCGTACTGGCACTGCTCGGCCGTCGTCCCGGCCGGCAGCCGCGGCCCGCCGCAGACCTCGGGATCCCCGGCCTCGACCGGGCTGTGGCACAGCACGTACATCTCGTCCATCTTCGCCACGTCGATCACGCCCGGGTCCATGTCGCGCTCGCGGCCGAGCCGGTCGGCGAGGGTGTCGCAGTTGCTCTCGCGCTCGTAGGCCCAGCCGTTCCGGCACTTGTCGACCTCGGCGAACAGCCAGGTCGCGTCCTGGTAGTCGTCCATCTGGCCGAACCAGATCGGGAACCGCTCGACGCAGCTCTCCTGGTCGCCGCCCGTGGCCCGGCACTCGGCGTACTGCGCCGTGCGCACCGCGGCGCGCAACGCGACGTCCCAGTCGTGGGCGGCGTCGGCGGTGGACGCGAAGTACTCGGGATTCGAGCCCTCGGCGTAGTACAGGACGGTGGGGTGCGCGGTGCGCTGCGCGTAAGGCAGCGTGCACTTCTGCGTGAACACGTCGCACTGCGAGCCCGGGCCCGCCGCCGCGCACTCGTCCTCGGTGCCGTCCCGATCGGCGTCGCGGTGCGGATCGGCGCCCCACGGGGTCGTCTCCGCCGTGTAGCAGGGGATCGGGCCGGTCATGTTCACCGGGTCGGCGTAGTAGTGCGAGCGGTCCCAGATGTTGTGGTGGTCGAGGAACCGGTGCCACATGTCGTCGCTCATGCCGTAGTTGCGCGCGAAGCCCAGCCGGTGCTCGGTCAGGCCGCCGAAGGCCTGGAAGCGCCAGCCGTCCCAGTCGAGCGGCTGGAAGTCGCGGTCCTCCACGCGCAGGAACGACTGCCGGATGGTCACCTCGGTGGGATTGCAGTTGCCCCACGGGAAGGTGCCGCCCATGAAGTCGCCGTCGAACCAGCACTGCGGGAGCGTGGAGTAGCCCCAGCCGAGGTGGCTGATGTCGATGACCTGGGGCGAGGCGAGGACCTTGTTGGTGATGTCGAAGTAGCCGTGCTCGAGGTCGAACACCGGCGCGTTGGGGTCGCTGGGGTCGGTGACGTCGTAGTCCATCGGCTCGAAGTCGTACGCGCCCATCACGCCGAGGCCCGACAGCGTGTCGAAGTCGTAGCTGCCGGTGTTGAGGCTGCGCGACCAGTCGACGCGGAAGTACTGCCGCTCGTTCCACGGCCGGTCGTACGTGTTCTCCTCGATGACGTTGATCTCCTCGCCGGTCGTCGGGTTGTACTGCCGCACGATGTCGAAGTGGCTCTCGATCGGGTAGGCCACGACGATCTGTCCGTCCTCGGTCGGTCCGCCCATGCCGGTCCCGTCGCCGTTCGCGATCCGCTCGTAGGCCAGCCGCCCGAGCAGCAGTTCCTCGGTGATCTGCCAGCGGATCCGCACCGTGGGGGCCCACCAGGAGGTGAACAGCCCGTCGTGCGTGGAGCCGTAGGGCACGTCGATGATCATCGTCTGCGACCAGAACTCGGGGTCGTCGGCGGTGGAGGCGAAGTCCTCGCCGATGAAGTGGGCCTTGTCGAGCGCGTAGGGCTGCACGCGGTTGACCGGGTCGCGCTCGTCGGCGCAACCGGCCACCAGACTCGAAACGGCCGCGAGCAGCAACGCGAGCGTCGTCCAACGATGCGATCGGCTCATGGTTTCTCCTCCTGAGGGCCCTCGGCCCGTCGGAACCGTGTCACGGTCGGGTACGGGTCCCGCGCGTCCGGCGAACGGCAACGCTCGTGCTTCCAACGTCGCGTGCCTGCCGTTCTCGCGAGCCCCGGACCTCCCGACGACCCGGGAGAATACGCGAAACGGACCGGATTGCCACCCGAAAGTCACCGTGCAGGAGCGGTTCCGCTTGCATCCGACCCGATCTCATGCTGTGCTTCCCGCGTCTTGACCCGAACCGTTCGGTGTCGAAGGAGGAAGAAGATGAAGGTGCGAACGATTTCCGTGCTGTGTCTCGCGACCGCGATGGCCTGGGCCTCGGTCGCCCAGGGCGCCGTCGGCGGCCCCGACCGCTTCGGCTACGGCTGGGCCGACAGCGACGAGGCGGACGTGACCTACGAGTGGCTGGACATCGGCGCCACGCCGACCTGCGTCACGCTCAACGACGACCAGGAGTCGACCGCCGCGCCGCTCGGCTTCACCTTCAGCTTCTACGGCACCGACTACACGAGCGTGCGCATCGGCTCGAACGGGTACGTCTCGTTCCAGGCCAACACGATCACCTCGTTCGGCGGCCAGTGCCCGCTGCCGGTGAACCGGGACGGCTCGTTCCAGACGGTGAACCTGGCGGTCTACGGCTTCTTCCAGGACCTCAACCCGGCCGAGGGCGGCACGATCTGCTACGCGACGCTCGGCGAGGCCGGCAGCCAGACGTTCGTCGTGACCTGGAACGCCATCGACTACTACCAGGGCTCCCCCGCCTGGGGTTCGGACCCGGTGACGTTCCAGATCGTGCTGTACGAAGGGACCAACGAGGCGCAGGTCAACATCCAGGAGTCGGGCACCAACGCCGGCCTGCCGCGCTGGGACGACAACACGACGATCGGCATCGAGAACATCGACGGTTCGATGGGGCTCAGCCTGTGCGACTGGTCCACGCTGCACCTCATCCCCGACGAGTACTCCGTCCGTTTCCGCGCCAGCGATTCGTTCGGCATCCTGCCGGGCGCGCAGGCCGGGACGGTGGCGCCGGGCGGCACGGTCGACTTCGACTTCGAGGTGGTCAACTTCGGCGACGCGTCCGTGACGGTCGCCCTCGCGGCCACGGGGACCACCGGCTGGACCGTCGCGCCGACCCCCGCCAGCGCCACCGTCGCGGCGGACGGCGGCAGCGCGGCGGTTTCGGTGGCCGTCACGGCCCCGGCGGGCGCCGCGGCCGGCGACCTCGGCGAGTTCACCGTGACCGGCACGGCCGGCACCGACACCAGCCGGGCCACGCTGCGGGTCTGGACGACCCACGGCGACAGCGACTGGCAGCCGACCGCCGACCTGCCCGAGGCGCTGCAGAACGTGGTGCTGCTCGCCGACGACGACTACCTCTACGCCCTCACCGGCGAGGGGATCGACGACTCGAGCGGTTCGCCGATCCGCGTGCTGACCGACAACGCGATGCGCTGGGACCCGGCGACGAACGGCTGGGACGACTGCGCGGTGGCCGAGCTGCCGACCAACGTCACGCTGGGCGGCGCGTGCATGATGAACGGCCACATCTACTACGTCGGCGGCCTGACCCAGCTCGCCGACTCCGACGCCGGCACCCCCGCCTTCTACCTCGAGACGCTGCTCGACTACGACATCGCCGCCGACACCTGGACCGAGCGCAGCGGGCCGTACTACATGGTGATGAGCCCCGTGGTGGCCTGCGACCCGGCGACGAACAAGGTCTTCGTCTACGGCGGGTACGTCGACGTCAACCGCAACGGCGAGGCCGAGATCCCGTCGGACACCGAGCCGGACAACCCCGACACCACGGTGGCGCTGTTCCAGGTCTACGACGTCGCCGGGGACTCGTGGACCGATTCGGACAGCGGCACGCTGGCGACGATCAACGACGACTACGGGTACTCCAGCGCCCCGACCGCGGTCCTGGGCGGCGACCTGTACATCACCTCGGGCTCCTTCCAGCAGCAGGACGAGACCACCGGCGCGTGGGGCAGCTACATCACCCGCACCACGCACATCTACGACATCGCGGGCAACGCCTGGAGCGAGGGCCCGATGCTCCCCGGCTTCGTCTCCGACCGCGCGGGCGTCGTGTACGACGGCCAGCTGTGCGTCGTCGGCGGGCTCACCACCAACGACGCCACCCCGCCGGCCCTGGTGATCATCCCCGACTGGTGGTGCCTGGCCGCCGACGCCTGGGTGCTGCAGACCGACCCGATCCCCGACCCGATCTACTCCTACGGCGCCACGGTCCTCGGCGACTTCGTCTACACCGCCGGCGGCACCAACGACACCGACGAGTTGGTGGCGACGACGCTGCGCTGGCCGACCGACACCTCGCTGCCCGCGGCGATCGACCCGGTGATCTGCGCGGCGGACGCCGATGCCGACGCCGACGCCGATGCCGACACGGACGCCGAAGAGGACGTCGCCGCCGGCGCCGACGCCGACGCCGATGCCGACGCCCCGACCGACACCCCGGCCGACACGACGGCCGACACCGGCGGCGGCGACGACGGCGACGACGGCTGCGGCTGCCGCGTGACCTCGCGCTCCGGCGCCGGCACACTGTTCACGCTGCTGTTCGTCCTCGGCGCCGCCTTCATCGCCCGCCGCCGCCGCTAGCCCCCCCCTCCCCGCTGCTCACGGTACCTGCAGCTCGACCACCAACGGCAGATGATCCGAGGCCCAGCCCCTGCGCGGAGCCTCCGCGAGGAACGCGAGCCCCACCGCTTCCACGCCGGCCCCGGGACGCAGCACCGCGCGGTCGATCACGGTTCGCGACGCGGACGAGCCGCCCGGCCGGTCGCCGGACGAGAGCAGTCGCGCCACCAGGTCCTCCCCGCCGGCCCGTGCCAGGATGTCGTCGGTCCGGTCGTACTCGACCTTGAGCGGATCGGCGGGGTCGACGTTGAAGTCGCCGAGCACCAGGTAGGCGCCGGCGGGGATTTCCGCCTGTCGCTGCGCCAGGCCCCAGGCCAGCGCCATCCGTTTTCGCGCGTTGTCGCAGTCCTCGGGACCCACGGCGCCGACGCTCGACTTCAGGTGCACCGCGGCGACTCGCAGGTCGCCGCCCGGAAGCGTCCACTCGAGCGCCCCGCGCTGTCCCATCCCGCGTCCGGGATCGAGCCGCACGACCTCGCCGCCGACGCGGCTCGCCACCGCCACGTTCTGCGGGTGCGGCTCGCGCGCCCACCCCGCCGCCCAGCAATGCCAGCCCGCCGCCGGCACGGCCGCGCGCGCCACGCCGCAGGCCAGCTCGGCGTTCTCCACCTCCTGCAACACCAGCACGTGCGGCGCCGCCGCCCGCAGCGTCCCGCCCAGGACGTCGACCCGGCGCTCCGCGTGCCCCGACTCGGCCAGCCGCTCCGCCTCGGCGTGGTCGTCGCTCAGGTAGTCGTCGCCGCCCCGCCCATCGTACAGCTCCCAGACGTTGTACGAGACGACGACCAGGCGGCCACCATCCGGCGCCGACTCGACCCCCGGCACCTTCGCCTCGTCGTCGGCCGCGGCCGCGGTCAGTTTCGCCGCCGGGTCGGGAACCGCCGTCGGGCACGCTCCACCGGGGAGCGGGAAGTCGTCGGGCAATCCGTCCGGCACCACGGCCGCGCCGACGGCGTCCGACCTCTCGAGCTGCACGTAGCGCGCGACGACCCAGCCGTCGGTCCCGTCCTCGGACCGCACGCGGAGCCAGCCGCCGTCGCGCGCCGTTTCCAGCACGGTCACCGGCGTTCCGTCGGCCAGACGCCCGCTGACCTTGCGGTCGCCCAAGCCCGGGTGAAGCGGCACGCCGAGCGCGTTCGTCGCGCGCAGCACGGCGGTCCGTTCCGCAGCCACCGGCGGCGACCTACCGACCGCTGCCGAGGCCGAGGCTCCCGCCCCGGAGGCGAGAGCCGGGCTGGACGGCCTCGCCCCGTCGGCAGCACCATCACGCGGGGCGGGCCTGCACGTCGCCGCCAACAGGACGAGCGGCAGGACCAGGCGGGCGGACGTGACACGCCAGACCGACATCGGTGACGAGCCGACCGGTTACCACGCGAGCGACGATCGAGCCAATTCCGGAACCGAGACTCCAGCCCTGAGGGACGACTCGGTTCCGAGGCCGGCGGATCAGCCCAGCCGCCGCATGATGCCGCCCTCGATCGACACGGCGGTGCCGGTGATGTAGGCGGCGCGGGGCGAGGCGAGGAAGGCGACGAGGTCCCCGAGCTCGCCGGGGTCGCCCATCCGCCCCATCGGCACCTCGGCCACCCAGCGGGCCAACGCCTCCTGCTCGGAGATCGACGCCTGCTCGGCGCGCAGCTTGACCAGCGCCTCGACCCGGTCGGTGTAGAACAGCCCCTGGCACACCGCCACGAGCCCGACGTTGTCCGCGGCGACCTCGCGGGACACGGCGCGGGTCCAGGCCAGCACCGACGGGCGGATCGACGAGGAGAGCAGCAGGTTCGGGATGTACTCGAGGGCGCCGTAGGACGTGAGGCTGACGATGCGGCCGAAGCGCCGGGCGCGCATCGCCGGGATCACGCGCCGGCTCAGGTCGACCGCAGAGAGGAAGCTGGTCTCCACCGCCCGGCGCCAGACGTCGATGCCGTGGGCGTCCCAGCCGCCGGGGGGCGGCCCGCCGGCGTTGTTGACCAGGACGTCGACGGGCCCGAGCCGCCGCTCGGTCTCGGCCACCAGCCGGGCGCGGTCGTCGTCCTTCGAGACGTCGGCGACGATCGGTTCGGCGCCCAGGTCCTTCGCGGTGCGCTCGAGCGTCTCCTTCGTGCGGGCGCAGATCGCCACGCGGGCGCCCTCGCGGACCAGCGACTCGGCGCAGGCCCGGCCGAGCCCCTTGCTCGCGCCGCAGACCAGCGCGACCTTGCCTTGGAGCTGCAGATCCATCGGTGACTCCTTCGCCGGCGGCGGCCGGCCGCCGGAGGCGGCGGCCGGACGGACGAGGCGACGCGACGGGCGGGCGCCCGGCGGCTACTTGTGGAGGTTCGGGGCCGCGATCACCGCGATCCCGGCCTTGGTCAGGGCGTCGGCGGTGCGGTTCACCGCGGCGTGCTTCTCGAGGTAGTTCCTCTCGAGCGCGGGCATCAGGTTCTGCTCGAGCACCTGGGCCTTGGGCATGAAGTAGTCGAGGATGTCCGAGGGGTGCTCGAGCGTCTTCTCGACGTCCGGATAGCCGCCTTCGTGCTTGGCCGAGATGTTCGGGACCTCGGCGGCAACCTCGACCAGCTCGGCCAACCGGTCGTAGGGCTGGACGACGATCGACTTCCAGGTCTCGACGATGTGGTGCTCGAACCGCACCTGCTTCTCGAAGCCGAGCGCCGCGCGGACCTGGGAGCAGAGGCGGATCGTCTCGTTGTTGACGGAGTTGCCGAAGTTGAAGCCGACGAGCGGCGTGGAGCCGTCGGCGCGGGCGAACAGCCGCGCGGCGAGCAGCGTCCAGAGGATCGAATACGGGTTGTCGTTGCCCATGAACACCGAGATCTTGAACTCGATGTCCACGCCCATCCGGTGCAGGAGGTAGGCGACGAGGATCGTCCCGGCGTTGACGTTCAGCACCTGCCGCACGCCGTAGTTCGTGGCGTAGTGCAGGTACTCGTCGGCCCACTGGACCGCGTGCTCGTTGGGCTGGCCGACGCCGCCGAAGTAGCCGGTGATCGTCGCGGGGCCGCCGAGGTGCACGTTGGAGCCGTCGGTGCCCTTGGTGTCGAGCGTCTCGACCCACGAGGCGCCGAGGACCTGCATCGCGGCGACGACACCGAGCAGATCGCCGTCCTGCTCCTGCTCCTTCATCATCCGCACGCGGATGTAGCGACCGGGCATCAGCTCGCGCTTCTCGATCGCCCGCTTCGCCTCGCTGACGATCCAGGGGAAGTACTGCAGCGCACTGACCTCGAGCGTCACGGCGTTCTTCTCGTTGAACCTGGTGGTCGCGGCGGCGTCGCCGAGCACGCGCTTGCGGTAGTCGGCGATCGAGACGAAGGCGCCCTGGTCGCGCTGTTCGATCAGCCAACGGACGTCCTTGAGGCAGGGGGACTTCTCCTCCTCGAGCTTCTTGAGCAGGTTGGGCAGCTGCCGATTCTCCGCGGCACGCCTGTTGATCGCTTCGACCCCGCCGTGCTTCTCGATCAGCTCGACCAGCTTCCCGACGAGCGGGTTGGTCGGCGCGACGAGGAACTCGTTGAGCGTCTGAAGCCGGTCGTTCGCGATTTGCAGGGTCTTGCGCAGATCGGTCGCCATCGATGCCTCCTTCTTGTCCACGGGCGGACGCCCCTGCGTCGCACAGAACGGACGAAATGGCAAGCCGAGACGGACGGCCGAGACGGACGACGGCGGGCGGGGAATCCGGGCTTGCCAGGCCGGGCGGATGCGACTAACAGGCCGGAAAGCGGGCCGGGACGCCCGCGGGAAGGAGCAGCCTCCGATGCCGAAGAAGATGATCCACGAGTTCCACGAGATGAAGAAGAAGGGCGAGAAGATCGCGTACCTGACGTCGTACGACTACCCGACGGCGCAGTTCGCCGAGGCCGCGGGGATGGACATGCTCCTGGTCGGCGACTCGCTCGGCATGTGCGTCTACGGCTACCCCGGCACGATCCCGGTGGTGATGGACCAGATGATCTACCATGCCGAGGCGGTCCGGCGCGGCGCGCCGAACACCTTCGTCGTCGGCGACATGCCGTTCATGTCGTACCAGTCGTCGATCGAGAAGGCCGTGGAGAACGCCGGCCGGTTCCTCAAGGAAGCCGGCTGCGACGCGATCAAGCTCGAGGGAGGCAAGCGGATCGTCCCCCAGATCCGCGCGATCGTCGACTCGGGGATCGTCGTGATGGGCCACATCGGCCTCACCCCCCAGTCCTCCGGCCAGCTCGGCGGGCACAAGGCCCAGGGCCGCACCCTGCCGAGCGCCCAGGCGTTGATCGAGGACGCGAAGGCGATCCACGAAGCCGGGATCCACATGCTGCTGCTCGAGGCGATCCCGCCCGAGGTGGCGGCGTACATCACCAAGCTGCTGCCGATCCCCGTGCTGTCCATCGGCGCCGGCGTGGAGTGCGACGGCCAGCTCCTGATCGTCTCGGACCTGATCGGCCAGTTCCAGGCCTTCACGCCGAAGTTCGTGAAGAAGTACGCCAACGTGGCCGAGGTGATCACCGGGGCGATGAAGGCCTACGTCGCCGACGTGAAGGGCGCGAAGTTCCCGGAGCCGGCGCACACCTACTCGATGCTCAAGGACGAGCGGCCGAAGTGGGACGAGTGGACGAAGAAGGCTACTTGATGCGGTAGACGATGCGACCCCGCGAGGGGTCGTACGGCGAGACGGCGACGCGCACGCGGTCGCCGAGCACGATGCGGATGCGGAACTTGCGCATCTTGCCCGCGAGATGCGCCAGCACGGTCAGCCCCGAGTCGAGCTTGACGCGGAACAAGCCGCCCGCGAGAACCTCTTGCACCGCCCCTTCGAACTCGATGTGATCATCTTTCGGCATCTGCTCGCCGCCACTCCTCCAACGACGGCGCACGAATAGCGCATCGGCGACCACGGGGTCAACGGATTTCGGGACGCCGCCGGGAGCGACGGCGGACACACCCGCCCCGGGAACGAGGTCGGACGACGGCAGAGGAGGCGAAAACGAACCGGGGAAGGGAGGGAGGGCTACTCTTCGGCCGCGAGGTCCGGACGATAGCCGCCGACCCGCCGCTCGCCGATCACCACCCCCTTCTCGAACAGGTAGTTCATCGTCGAGGCTTCCATCTTCACGTAGTTGAAGGCTGCCCCGGTCTCGCACTTGAACTGGTTCGGCAGCACCAGCGTCACCTTCGCCGCCTTCTCGGCCTGCGAAGACGACGTGCGGACCTTCACCTCGTCGTCCTTCATGCCGACGATGGTCTGCTTCACCGAGTCGAACAGCACTTCCTTGACCTTGGAGTGGTCCCCGCAGTCCGGGACGTAGATCGAGACCTCGGTGCCCCCCTCCAGCGGGCCGCGGTCCGGGACCAGCTTGTTGCGCCCCATCAGCTTCTGGCACCCCGCCCACGCCACGCACGCCGCCACCAGCACCAACACGCGCAGCCACACCACTCGCCGCATCGCAACGCTCCTTCCCAACCAGGACGCCGGGCACCGACGGCCGCGACGCCGCGACGAAGGTTACCTTTCCCCCGGGGCCCTCGTCAACCCGCGGGAGAGCCCGCGGCGGGCGATCAGTCGTACTGCCGCAGGTCCACCGTCCCCGCCGTACCGCTGGTGTAGACCGTCGTCGGCTCCGCCAGCAGCACGCCGGCCGTCGCCGCCCCGCCGGCCACCGCCACGCCGAGGATGGTCCAGAACCACCACTGCTCGGCGATCGACCACTCCTCCTCCTGCCCCACGACCGGCGACGCCCCCGGCCCCACCGGCGGCTCGACCACCGGCTGCACCAGCTCGAACGCCACCGTCTCCGTGGTCTCCGACGCCAGCGTCACCGCCCGCCGCTCCGACCCGTGCTCCGGATGACGCGCCACCACCACGTGCGGCCCCGACGACACGTAGATCGGCTCGGCCAGCGGCGTCGTCCCCACGATCTCGTCGTCCAGCAGGATCTCGGCCCCGTCCACATCGACCGTCACCGTCAACGTCGCCAGCCGGGAACGCAAGGCCCCGATGCTCTCCTCCACCTCGGAACGCCGGCCCGCGTCGATCTCCGCGCCCCCGTCGGCCAGGTAGCTCTCGAAGTAGCGCAGCGCCTCCGCATGCCGGTTCAGCGCCGACGACACCTGCCCCAGGTTGTACAACACCCCCCAGTGCTCCGTCAGCTCGTAGGCCCGCAGGAACTCCGCCAGCGCCGCCCCGAAATCGCCCTCGTCGTAGAACGCCACGCCGCGGTCGAAACGCTCCCCCGCCTCCTGCAGCACCGGGTCGACCGCCGACGCCGCGGGCTCCCCGACCGCCGGGCCCGTCCCGTCGACCGCCGGCTGCGCCACCGACGCCCCCACCGGCACCAGCCACACCGCCAGAACCAGGATTCCGCGAACGACGTGCGACACGACCACCTCCCGCGCTCGACGACGTCGCAGTCTAGGCCGCACGCTGTGGGGAGTCAAACCGCAGACTTGAACAGGAGCGCGCGAATCAACCGCTCTTCGGCTTCCGATAGAAGATCGTGATCGTCAGACAGTGGAACTCCCGGTCCGACGACTGCGTCACCACCTTGTCGACGATCTCCACGTCGGGATTGGCCGTCAACCATCGAGTGAGCGTCTCGCCCAGTTCGTCCCGCTCCTTGGCCTTGGTTGCCGAAAATACCTTGGCTCCGGTGAACATCGCCGCCCTCCCCGCGCCCCCCGGCCCCGGACCGTCCCACGGCACCTCGCCCGGCCGACCGGGCATCCATGGTGGATACCTTATCACACAATGTAGGCGGAACACAAAGAACGCAGTGGAAAGGACGGTCGCCCGGCGCGGACTCTCACGGAGCCACGCCGGGACGGGCCAGCGGGTCGGGAACCCGCAAGGCGGCAACCGCCGCCGCGGCGGCGACCGACGGGTCGGGGTCGGCCAGCCCGATCGAGATCAGCCCGTCGTCGAAGCGGCGGGCGGCCGCCACCTCCATCACGCGCCGCCGCACCGTCGGCGAGGCCTGGACCACGTAGGACCGCAGCCAGGCGCCCGCCGGCGGATCGCCGTCCTCGAACAGCACCTCGGTCGCCGCCAGCGCCGCATCGAACGGCGTCGCCGCGGCGGCGAGCTCGCGCAGGATGCCGCGGCATCCGCCGTCGTCCTCGGCCTCGAGCAGCCGCTCGCAGGCGGCCACGCGCTCCCGCGGACCGCCGTTGGCCGCGGCCTCGCGCCACAGCTCTTCGGCCGCCGCATGCGACTCGAGTCCCAGCAGCACGCCGACGCGCAGCGGGTCGTCGCGCCGGGTTTCCCGCAGCACGCGGGCGAAGTAGGCGTCTCGCTGCTCGACCCGGCCGTGACGACCGAGCGACTGGGCCAGCGCCAGCGCGGCCGGCCGCAGCTCGCCCTCGAGCAGGTCGCGCAGCTCCGGGAT
>CAZMRP010000039.1:0-16024 GCA_964568275.1 uncultured Myxococcales bacterium | reverse complement strand
CCTGGCGACGGACGAGCTGGCGCGCATGTCGCCCGAGGAGCATGGTCTGGTGGATGCCTTGGTGCAGAGCGAGCTGCTCGTGCCGTGCGGGGAGGACGGGAAGGGCGATGGGGCGCTCACCTACCCCCAGAGCCGCCGCGAGATCCACCTCAACGTGTCGCTGCGCGCTGCCAGCCATGAGACCTACCGCATCGTGGACGACAAGGGGCAGGAGGTGGGCTCCATCGCGCCCCCCAACGTCTTCCGCGAGGCGCACCCCGGCGCCGTCTACCAGCACGGGGGGGACGACTACCGCGTCACCTATCTCGATCGCCAGCGCAAGGTGGTGCGCGTGCGTGAGGAGCGCCTGCCACACTATACCCGCGCCTCCAGCTCCCTCACGGCCAGCGATATCATGTCCTCGCGCAGCTCCGTGCGGCGCTAGAGCGAGTCGAAGCGCCAACGGTCGCGCCGCGGAAGCGCGTTGACCTCGCGGATGAAGTCGCAGACCGTGATCTTGATCCCGTCGCCCTCCGCGAGGGCCAGCCCGCACTCCTCGAGGGTGATGCCCGAGCGTTCGGTCACTTCCTCGTCGGACAACCCCGCCCAGTCGTCCTCGGACGGGGGAGGCGAAGCCAGACCCGGCTCTGCGCCGGGGCCGACGTCCGAGGCCGGGCCGACGGCCGTGCCGGCATCGGCGGCCGCCGGGGGCGCCGGGGGCCGGGCCTTGCGACAACCGGCTCCCGCCGGAACGACGGCCAGCGCCGCGGCCAAGGCAAGCATCCGGAAATGCGTCGGGTTCATGACAGGCAGTCCTCCAAGCGTCGATGGGCGTGTAGCACACCCACCCCGGTCCCTTCAACCGCCAACGCCCGGCATCCATTCGAGGGTCGGGACGAAGACGCGGCGGTTTGCCGGTTGCGGCGGTCCCGCGCCGGCTCTTGACGAGACCCGCCGCGCGCGGTCAACTGCCCGCGGGACGGCGGGGCCGGGCCACGGCTCCCCCGAGCCGCGACCGGGGAGGCAGCGACGTGCGACGGCGCGAGTTGGAACGACACCTGACGCAGCTGCTGGCCGTGGCGGACTACGACGACGACTCGCTGAACGGACTGCAGGTCGAGGGACGGTCGGAGGTCCGCCGCGTGGCGTTGGCCGTGTCGGCCTGCGCCGAGGTGTTCGCCCAGGCGGCGGAGGAGGGGGCGGACGCGCTGATCGTGCACCACGGCCTGTTCTGGAAGCGCCAGGGCGTGGAGCCGGTCAAGGGGCCGCTGCGCAAGCGGCTGGCGCTGCTGCTGGCGAACGACCTCAGCCTGTTCGCCTACCACCTGCCGCTCGACGCGCACCAGGAGTTCGGCAACAACGCCGTCGCCGCCCGGGCGCTCGGACTGCGCAACCTGGAGCCGTTCGGCGACTACCACGGACGGAAGATCGGCTGGAAGGGGGTCCTGGCGCGCGCCCAGAGCCGCTCGGCGTTCGTGGCACGGCTCGAGGCGTTCTACGGCCACCGGGCGCTGGTGGTCCCCGGCGGGCCGGAGGCGGTGGTCTCGGCGGCCGTGGTCTCGGGCGGCGCCGCGGACCTGGCGACGCAGGCGGCCCGGGAACGGCTCGACTGCTTCGTCACCGGCGAGTCGTCCGAGCCGGTGACCTACCTGTGCCGGGAGCAGCGCGTGAACTTCGCGGCGCTCGGGCACTACGCGACGGAACGGGTGGGGGTGCGGGCGCTGGGGGAGCGGCTGCGGGACGAGCTGCGGCTGGAGACGTTCTTCGTCGAGGTCGAGAACGAGGCCTAGGCCAGCGATCGCGGTGAGCCCTCGTCTACCTCGCCCAGAGATCGCCGCGCGTCGTCCGGCGGTCGTAGACCGGCCAACCGGGGTCCTCGGGAGCCAGGCCCGGAACAGGGGTCTGGAAGGCCACAACGCACTCATGGCGGGCGGTCGAGCCTTCACCGACCTGCGACTCCACCACGGTAACGATGTGGTACAGCGTGCCGTCGCGCGCGAGGATCGGCGAGTGCTCGCGGCCGGCGCGCGGCCAGAACCCATCCACGGCCAGGGTGTCGTGAACGCTTCCGTCGCGAGAGATACGGTGGAGGATCGCTCGGTGCATCCAAGTGCCTGCCTCGAGCCACCCGGCCTGCTGGAAGAACAGGGTGGAGCCGTCGGCACCGACCACGGGCACCGAAAGGCACGGACTGCCGCTGCCGTAGCAGATCACGTCAGAGAAATCGAGTCGCCAGCGCACGCGCCCGTCGGGCTCCCACGCCGCGATGAAGGTCGGCCGGCCGACGCCGATCGCGTCCCGGTGATAGGTGGCATTGCGCACGCCGATCGGGGTGCCGTCCGCGGCGACGATGAAGTCGATGGGAGGGATGGTATCTTCGAGCACGACGCAATCGGGAGCGAGCGTTGAGCGGTCCACTCGACACCATTGGACCGGCTCGACCGAGTTGTCGTCGAAGCCGGTCCTATCGCTGTAGCCGAGTTGGATCGAGTAGGCGAGCTTACCGTCGCCGAGGACGTACACGCGCTGGTACTCCGGCGGAGCGTCGGGCAGGAGTACCTCGAGGCTGCCGTCGATGCGGACGCCGACGACGTCGCGGGGCGGCGGGGGGGATCGGCGGTTGCACGGCCGGCTGAAGATCGCCTCGTCGCCCATCACCCCGCCGGTCCATTGCGGGAAGCAGGGCTCGAGTGCCACCCATGTCCACTCCCGATCGAGGTAGCCACCTTGCTTCAGGACGAGATCGATGGGAAGACGGTACCAGTCGTCGGGACCGGTCATCCGCGCCCCGAGGCTGGCGAGAAAGAACCGCCCGCCGGCGGCGGCGAGCGGCCCGTGGTAGTTGCCGACGAGGTAGTCCGGCATCCTCCCGAGACCGTGCGCGGCATGGCCGATGGTGTCGGGGTTCTCCGGGTTCCAGAGGTACATGTTCTCCACGAGCCAGATGGCGAGCACGGTGCCGTCCGGGAGGACGGTCGGGCCGCCGATGATCGGCCCGTCGCCCGGGTCCCATCGCCGCAGGAGGTCGCCGGCGCGGTCGAGGCAGAGAAGCTCGCCCGCCATGGAGCCGCGGCGGAGGCAGATGCCGCCGTCGAGGCGCTCGGCCAGCGGGCCCGTAGCGCCGGCCGGATCGTCCGGCGGCGGGTACTGCCACTTGACGGCCAGCGGCGTCTCCTCGCCGGGCGGGTCCATCGGGACGGCCTCACGGTATTCCCAGTCGCCGCAGTCCCGGACCCACTGGGTCCGCAGAAACGCCTCCACGTCCTCCGGTCCGGCGTCCTGCGGATCGGCGGCCGAGCGGCAGCCGCAGCCGGGGGCGGACAGCGCGAGCGCGGCGGGCAGCGCGAAGGTGACTATCGCGATCCGCATTCGACCAACCTCGAGGGCGCGGGCAGCGGCCGGTGCCCGGCAGGTTCGCACTTCAACCCGGCGACGACGGACCGAAGCGACACGCACAGCCCGGCGCGAATGGTCTCACGGTCGTCGTTGTCCCTCGCCTCCGTTCGCGCGATGCCGTCGGCGCGCGGCAGGACCACCATATCGGCGATCGGGTCGCTTCCGTCGCCTCGGAGAATGTAGGCTCCGAGAATGCGTCCGTCGTTCATCCGCCACCAGTTCAGACTGCTCAGCGCACTGTCCGGGAACGGGGTCCATTCGTCGACGACGTCGCTCGTCGGGATGTCCGGGTCGAAGTTTCCCAGCCTGTCCGTCATTCGCACGCCGGGCACCGACCACCAGAACGGCCACGTCACGTCGTCAGGCCTCTTGCGGAACAGCAACATGTACCATCCGCCGTAGGCGTGGTTCGGATCGGGCTTGAAGATCAGGGCCGGCTTGGTGGTCGTGCAGAGTCGGTGCGGATCGGTCGTGGGGATCTTGCGCAGGCGGTCGCACTGCCCGGTGATCGGGTTCACGTGGAAGATTTCGATCATGTGACAGGAGGGAACGAGCGGGTCCTGCTCGGCGGCGGCCATCCACAACTCCCCGCGGGCTTCGTTCGCCGCCAACCCGACGCCGGCTGTCTGCCGCAGGATGGTGATCGGCAGACCCAGCTCGTCGCGAAGCTCGCCGATCGCCGTCCAGCCGAAACGCGAGTCGAGCTTCGCCAGGCAGACCGGCGCCACGTCGGGATACGCCAGGTAGAGCGCGCCCTGGAACTCCTCCAGCTCGAGGTCCGGCCGTACTCCAGGAGGGCTGAAACGAAGGGTGGCCGCGACGCCCTCCGGGTGGAAGCGTTCGGCGGAGCCGGGAGGAGGCGCTTCGCGGAGCGTAAGCCACCGGATCTCCGCGCCCGTGTCGGGGCCGTGGTAGGTTACCACCAGGTGGGGTTCGAGCGGTCTGCCCGGACCGGCCACCTCGAGGTCGATGACGTCGGCGGCCACGGAGGTCACGCGGCCCGGATGCGAGCCGTCCTCGAAGGTAACCTCGACACCGCCGAAACCGGGTGCGAGCCACGCGGCGCAGGCGGTGGCATCGTGGAGACGACCGTCGCATTCCTCGGGAAGGGAGGAGGCGCGGGAGTACCAGAGCCGGCCCCACTTCACGAAGAAGACGTAGTAGTAGCCTCCGAAGTGGACGATGGCGGGGGTCGCATCCACCTGCGCGGCCACGCGCTGTCGACCGATGGCGAAGGTCCCGCAACTCGCCCGCATCCAGTTGAACGGTGCGGCGACCGGTCCGGATGCGTAGTCGCCGTCCCGGTTCCAGTCGATCTGGCCCGTCGGTGCGTACCTGAAGCGGAAGTCCTGGAACATCCGCGCCAGGCGAAGCGGATCGGTCGTGCCCATGCCTCGGCTTTCGACGACGGCCTCCTTGTCCAGGGGCGGATCGTGCAAGGCACCGTCGGAGTAGCCGAAGCCTGAGAACGAGTAGGCGTAGTTCATCAGGCTCTGGTAGTTCGGCTTGCAGTTGATGCGGCCCCGGATCGGCACGAGGTCGCCCCGCGAGTCGCCCCAGTGCTCCAGCGAGAGGTTGTGTCCGAGTTCGTGAGCCGTGACGTTGCCGTCGTCCCGGGCTGCGCCGAACCGAACCTCGTTCGTGTACGCCTGGCCGCCGGGGACGAAGGCATGGTGGAACATCCCCCGGCGATTCGACGCCATCGCCGATGGGTAGAGGTCCCGCCAGTCGGGGCAGATGTGTCCTCCGGGAACCTCCGGGTTCGGCACCAACGACACGCAGTTCGCGCCGCCCCAGTTGCCGCAGGTCGTCCCGCACCGCGGGTCGTCGCGTCCCGTATCGAAGTGGACGTTGAGGCCGGGAACGGCGTCGGGGTTCGGCGGACCCCCACGGCTGGCCGCCACCGGCGCAAACCATGCCGCCGCGCCGGTCGCTCCCTCCGGGGTCATCCGAGTATTGTCTCGGTCGTCCCCGGGGCCGAGGCATGACGTGGGAAAGGGCTGTCCTGGGATGTCGTCCCGGTCGAGACACCAATCGGCCTCGACGAAGACGTCCTTGTGGCGCGGGCTGGCGCCCCAGGCCGGCAGCTCGACGGCGGGCTCGCGCACCGTGCCGTCCGCATCGTAGGTCTCGAAGACCCCGAAGACCTCCGCGTCCTCGCGCAGGCCGTCCTCGTCGGTGTCGGCGATGTCGGGGATCGTCGTGCAGTCCCACCGCGGAGGCGCCTCGAACGCACGGTAGGGACAGGTGCCGATCGCCTCCTCCAACTCGTGACCGACTCCGTCCCGATCCGCGTCGTGACCGGCGAGCGGCGCGTCGTTCAGGAGCAGGGTCGTGGCGCCGGTGACGGGCGCGCTCCCGGACGCCACGACGGCCGTGAGGTAGGCGGCAGAGCTGGGGATGACGAGGCGCGAGGTGCGCCCCACTCCGCCGTCGCGGTCGAGCGCCACCAACCTGCCACCGTCGAGCAGGTAGAGCACCGTGTCGGTGCAGCCGCCGGGGACGAAGGCGGTTCCAAGTACGGCTCCGCGGGCTCCGGAGGCGCCGACCTCGAGGTCGACGATCGCGCCCCCGAACGGAACACCGAAGAAGCGCCGTTCGCGGTCCGGCCCGCCGTCCTCGTCGGGAACGACGATGTCGGCCACGCCCGGGGTGACCGAGTACGTGGCGCGGACCATCAGCCAGTAGTAGCCCGACTTCCCCGACGGAACGGTGTACGTGAGGCTCGTGTGCATGCGGTAGTAGCCCACGCTGCCGTCCGGTTCGACGTGGATCTCCAGTTCGGACGGACCGGCATGCGCCACTTCCTGCTCGGCCTCGGCATCCCACAGATGCATCGTCGCGCTGCCGCCCGGAGCTCCCATCGAGAGGTCGCTCGTTGCCGTGAAGGTGTACGTGCGACCGGCGATCAGGGTCGTCCACGTGCTCCAGACGGGCGAGGCCACCGGAACGTCCCACTTCGCGCCCGCTCGAGCAGCCGCGGCCTGCGGCCACGCCAGGCAGGCCACGACGATGAGCGCGGGAAACCGCTTGCCGGCGCGGGTCATGGCGACACCCCCGGACAACGCACGGAGGCCAAGGCGGACGCGAGCAGATTCCCGAGGATCGTCTGTTTCTCGGCCTGGGGCAAGGAATCGAAGCCCGGCCAGCGTTCGTCGAGCTCTCGCTGAACGTCGAGCAGGGCCGCGATGGCCGCGGGACAGGGGGAAGGATGGGCGATGCCGGTCGGCTTGGCCGGTCGCGGATGCCGTTCCGATGCGGGGAACTCCTCCACGCCCGCGCGGCGCGGGATCGCGACGCGGATCGAGCCGACCTCCGGGGCGGCGACCCTGTCCACCAGACACGCCCGGCCTCCCGGTCCCGTCGTGCTCACGTCGTCGCCCCGGGAGCACGGTGGGCCCCGGCCCGGTCCCGTGTAGACGCGCAGCAACTCGACGACGACGTCGTATCCGTAGGTCGTCTGGAACTGCGCGAAGCTGCCGCTTGTGTCCCGGCCATCCCAGGGAACGACGGCAGCGAAGCGAAGGAGATCGGAGGCCGGGCCGCCGCCCGTCGGCGCCGGTGCCGTCGCATCCAACGTCACCGTCGTCTGCGGAGCGGCCACCGCTTCGCCGGTGCCGGGATCGCGGATCGTCCACACCACACGCACCTCGAATCGGCGGTTGGGCGACGAACCGGCCGGGCCGCGCACTGTCTCGACGGTGCCCGACAGCAAGAGCGCGGTCGAAGCCGTGTGCGGATCGAACGGATCCGGCTCGTCCCGGAGGCCAACGACGGCCAGGGTGCGGTGGACGCCCGGGATCGGCGCGGACGGCGAAACGACGGCGACGCGGAACGACACCGGTTCCGACGGTTCGGACGGTCGGCCCTCACGATCGACGGCCACGGCCGTCAGGACGTGCGGTCCGTCGCTCGGCCACCACGGCAGGAAGAACGACCCGTCGGGAAGCGCCGTCACGGTGCCGATCGGCGAGCCCGCGTCGTGGACGGTCACTTGGCTGGTGCCGAGGGCCAGCCCCCGAACCACCACGTCCGGGGTCGTCACGATCTCTCCGGAGCCGGGCGCTGTCACGACCGGACGTTCGGGTTGGGCCGGTCCGAGGACGAAGGCCACGCACCGGGAAACCCGCGACACGTTCCCGGCTCCGTCCTCGGCCGAAGCGCACACCAGGTGAGCTCCCGCGGACAGGCGAACGTCGGGGGGCACCGAGAACAAACCGGTTTCGGTCGCCAGCGCAGTCCCGAGCGGACTGCACGAGGGGGGCAGTGCGGGGGCGTCGGAGACGTCGGTGGGACAGGACGCGGCGCGCACGACGCTCCGGCGTTCCGCGCGACCCTGAACCACGGGCAGGGCACCCGCCAGGAAGCCCCCGCGAACCGGGAAAACGATGACCGGCGGGCTGGGTGGCGTCGTGTCGCAGGCGTCACCCTCGCCGAGGCCGTCGGAGTCCTCTTGATAGAAATTGGGTGTATCCGGGCAGTTGTCCCAATCGTCCGTGATCCCGTCGCCATCACGGTCGCCGCCGCAACCCGGGAGATCGCCCGCGGTCCAGCCGTTGGGCTCGCCGTAGGCGTAGGGGTCGGTCACGTCGGGCCGATTCGAGTCGAGGCCCGGTTGGAAAAGGGGCCCGGGGCACCGGTGGCCCCAGTGGTTGCCGCGTCCTCCCTCCGAGAGGTCCGCCGGGCCCACGTCCGCGAACACGCGCCAGTCGGACGCCTCGATGTTGTTCCACCAGATGCGGTTGGGCCAGCTTCCCTCGCCCAACCGGAGCCCGAAGCTCGCCGCGACGACGTCATTCTCGTGGATCGCGTTGTCCGCCGCCTGCTCGAGAACGAGGGCCCAGTCGGCGCCCTCGAGCACGTTCTGGCGAACGTCGACGCCGGTCACCGGGGTCGGCCCGATCTCCCCGATCAGGCCCTTGAGCACGACGCCTTGGGTCTGTCGACCGGGAAGCTGCGCGACGACGTTGCCGATCACGTCCGCATCATGGGAACCCTCCTGGATCGCCATCGCGACCCAGTCCTGTCGCACGAAAGCCGTGTCGGCGATGCGACCAGCGACCACCGATGAGAACTGCACGCCGACGCCGTTCTCCTCGAGGATGTCGTCTTCCACCGTCATCCCGGCCATTCCGGTGGCGAGGATGCCGTAGCCGAAGTACGCGTCCGGGCCGCCGATCGTGCAGTTGCGGACCGTGACATCCTCGATCGCCGGCTCGTCCCGTCGACCCAGACCGGCAACGAGGATGCCGACGCCGTATCCCCGGTCGTCGAGGTTCTGGAGGACCCGATGCCCGGCGCAATCGAGGATCTGCCGCGGCGCGTCGATCGAGATCCCGCCCGACACGTCGCCGGTCAGCGTGCACAGGTCTCCATCGCGAACGCCCACGGCGGCGCACTCGTCGCCCGCCCCGCCGATGTGCAACGTGCCGGGTCGGGGCTGCAACCACAGGAAGTGCGCGCGGGTCCCGTCGAGTTCCACGTCGACCCTTCCTGCGTCGCCGGGCACCACGCGAACGGAGGTCGCGTAGCTGTCGACGTACAGCAGGTGCTCGGCATCGGTCGGCAGGCCGGTCATCGTGAGGGCGAGACGACTCCTGCCCGCGGAGCCGACGAACAGACTGGCGATCGTCGGCGACACCGCGAGCCGTCCGAAGGTCTCGACGTCGACCTCCGCGACGACTCCGTTCGCCGCCCAACTGCGGCCCCGGCCGCTCGACTCCTGCGCTTCGGGAACGAGGCCGTACGTCGAGAAGTGCTCGAGCGGCACGGCAACACGCCGACCGGTGGCCTCGTTGATCGCGCCCTCGAGCCATGACCATCGACCATCCACCGCCGTGGCCAAGCGCAGGCGCTCTTCGCGAACGCCGGGAGGGAGGATCAGAGCGTCGTAGCCGATCATCAGCATCGCCGGCTCGAGAAAGGTCAAGCCGTCGGGATCCAAGCGGTAGGCAGGTCCGACGTGGCCCCAGGGTGCATCGTCAACGACCGCGATATCGACCGACGTGGGACGTTCCAAGGCGCCGGGGGGAACCACGAGGGTCAGACGGCCGCAGGTGACCTGCCCGCCTGCCGGACCGACGAGCGCGGAGGCTGAGGTCGCGTCCCCTTCCCCCCCCGACATCCGGGCCCGCCGTCGACGGATCCCCGCGGCCGCACGCCACGACGACACACAGCAGGCATCCACCCACAAGACGTTGACGTCCACGCATGTCTCCCCTCCTTGGTTCTCAACTGCCGAACGCAGTTCAAGGATGAGCGGCGGCGGCGGGGCTGTCAAGCTCGACAGCTCGAAACTCGAAGGACTCGAACGACAGTTCGAAGGAGCGGCTGCGGGACGAGCTGCGGCTGGAGACGTTCTTCGTCGAGGTCGAGAACGAGGCCTAGGACCGGCGGCGGCGGAAGACGGCGGCGAGGGCCAGGGCGAGCAGGCCGAGGCCCAGCGCGCCGGAGAGCGGCGCGGAACCGGGGACCGCGCAGCCGCAGCCGGCGCCGGTGTCGACGTCGTCCGGCAAGAGCGGCGGGTCCTCCGGGTTCGGGTCGGGGTCGATGCACACGCCCTCGATGCAGGCCAGCCCGGGCGGGCACTCGGCGCCGTCGTCGATCGAGCCGTTGCAGTCGTCGTCGACCGCGTTGCACTCCTCGGGCTGCGCCCCGACGGAACCTTCGCAACCGGCCCAGGCGCCGTCCACGCAGACCTCGGTGCCGGCCGCGCAGGCCCCGACGTCGGTGCCGCACGGGCGGGTCGCACCGTCGATGCACAGGCAGCCCTCGTCGGTGGTGCCGTCGCAGTCGTTGTCGAGGCCGTCGCAGAGCTCGGCCGCCGGGCCGACGCTGCCGACGCACTCGGCCCACGCGCCGGCCACGCAGGTCTGGTTCCCCGCGCGGCACTCGCCGGCGTCCAGGCCGCAGGCGCGCACGTCGCCGGTCACGCAGGCGCAGCCCTCGTCGACCACGCCGTCGCAGTCCTCGTCCCACACGCCGTCGCAAACCTCGGGCTCGGGCAGTTGCGCGTCGCACGGAAGCCACGTGCCCGCCTCGCAGACCTCGACGCCGAAGCCGCAGATCGACGAGCACTCGCGGGCCAACTCCTCGTCCACCGCGCCGTCGCAGTCGTTGTCCAGCCCGTCGCAGATCTCCTCGGTAACGCGGCGCGCGATGGCGTCGAGCACCGCCTCGAGGGCCGTGGTGTCCTCGGCGCGGTAGTAGCAGGGGTTGGGCGTGGTCGGCGTGTCGCCGGTGGGGTCGCAGCCCGGCAGGGCGGTGCCGCTGTCCCAGGCCAGCCGGTTGAGCACCGCCGCGTCGACGCCGTCGCCGAAGCCGACGACGTACAGCGTGGTGCCGGTGGCCCGCAGCGTCACGGCGCTGTCCACGGGGTCGAACCGGGTCGCGCCGTCGTAGGGCACGCAGTACTGCCAGCCGTCGGTGACCAGCACCGCCGCACGGCGGCGGGTCGCGTCGGACAACGGGGCGTAGGCGGCGGCCACGTCGAGCGCCTGGGCCATCGGGGTGTAGTTGCCCGAGGTCGGGGGCGGCGTTTCCAGGTGGGTCGCGATGGCCGCGGCGTTGCCGGGGCCGACGTCGACGTTCACGCCGGAGACGCTGCAACGGTCGGGATTCGGGAACACCAGCAGCCCGAGGTCGATCGAGCTCTCGTAGCGGGTCGAGATCGTGCCCACCGCGGTGCGCGCGGCCGCCCACTTGGTGACCCCCGAGGGGACGCTGCCGGTGATCATCGAGCTCGACTTGTCGAGCACCAGCAGCAGCGACGGGGCGTCGCACTGGGCCGCGGCGGGGGCCGGAAGCGCCGCGACGCCGAGCGCCGCGAGCAGGGTCAGGGTCAGGGTGTTACGTGCCATCGTGCCTTGCTCCTTCCATGCGGACAGCAACTCCTGCTGCAATCTGCGTGCCTGACCTACATCGGATTCTGGCGTCGTAATCATTCACTCTTTCCCTTGAACGGATGGCGCCCGCCGGCGCCGGAGGGGTGTCCCGCCACCCCAGGGCCGGGGCCTCGGGACCCCACCCTGTCCGGCGGCGCGTGAACGGCTCCCCAGGCCGCGCAAACGGGTGTATGGTAGGCCGCTTCGTCGGACCCGGGCGGAGCGCCGCGAGAGGGGGATGGAACGCGAGAGGCGGCGATGGAAGTCCGCAAGCAGCGCATCCTGGTCGAAACGGCGCAGCGGCTGCTCCACCGGGGCGCGACGGCGAACATCCGCAAGATCCTCGGCAAGACCCACCCGGCCGACGTGGCGGCGATCTTCCCGTGCCTGGTGCTGCAGGAGCAGCGCAAGCTGTTCGACCTGCTGGACAGCGACGCGACGCGGGCCGAGGTGATGGTCGAGCTGAAGCCGGACGTGTACGTGCCGCTGTTGCAGACCTACGAGCCGCCGGTGCTGCTGCCGGTGTTCAAGGAGGTCGAGGCGGACGACCTGGCCGACATCCTGGCCAACCTGCCGGAGGAACAGTCGCGCGAGATCCTCAAGCGGCTGGACAAGAAGGACACCGAGGAGGTCGAGGACCTGATGCGGTACGGCGAGGACACCGCCGGCGGCATCATGAACCCGCACTTCTTCGCGCTCAACGGCGACACGACGGTCGAGGAGGCGGTCCGTTCCCTGCGGGACAACAAGGACACCGAGGACGTCGAGATGGCGTTCTACGTCTACGTGGTCAACGACGTGCAGCAGTTGGAGGGGGTGGTCTCGCTGCGGCAGCTGGTGATGTCGCCGCCGGGGGCGCGGCTGCGCGACGTCATGACCCACGAGGTGATCAGCGTGCGGGTCGACATGGACCAGGAGGAGGTGGCGCGGCTGGTGGCGCGCTACAACTTCCTCGCCGTCCCGGTGCTGGACCAGTCGAACAAGATCCTCGGGATCGTGACCGTGGACGACGTGATCGATGTGCTGCGCGAGGAGGCGACCGAGGACATCCTGAAGATGGCCGGCGCGGGCGGGGAGATGGTCGAGACCGTCACGTTCTGGAAGAACATCCGCGGGCGGTTCCCGTGGCTGCTGGCCAGCTGCATCGGCGGGATTCTGGCGGCGCTGGCGATGAGCCCGTTCCGCGAGCGGCTCGCGGAGTTCGGGGTCCTCGCGCTGTTCATCCCGGTGGTGCTCGGAATGGGCGGCAACGTCGGCACGCAGTCCTCGACGATCGTCGTGCGCGGGCTGTCCACGGGCGTGGTGCAACTCGGCCGGTCGCTGGGCACCGTCGCCCGCGAACTGGCCGTCGGCGTGCTGCTCGGCACCGTCTACGGCTCGCTCGTCGGTCTCGTTGCCGGCGGCATGACGAGCGGCATCTACTACGGCCTCGTCGTCGGCGGCGCGCTCGCCGCCTCGATGGTGCTCGCGGCGCTGGTGGGCGCCCTGGCGCCGCTGACCTTCGCCAAGCTGCACATCGACCCCGCGGTGGCCACCGGCCCGTTCGTCCGCACCGCGGTCGACCTGCTGGGCACGATCACCTACTTCGCCCTGGCCCTCCTGCTCGCCGGCACCTTCGCCGGCTGAGGCACGGCGGCACCGTCGGAGCGGAGCGTGCACGTCTCGCCGGTGTGCTCTACAATGTGCGACCGGCGCGGGAGGAGGCGGCTCATGGAAAGCAGGAACCGGATCGGTTTGCTCGTGCGGCTCGCGACGGCCGCGCTCGCCGCGGCGCTCGCCGCCGGCTGCGGCTCAGTCACGGTTTCGGAGGACACGGGACTCGACGACGCCTCGCCCGACGCGACCGAGGACGCGACGGCGGAGGACGCGGGACACGACGCGGTTCCGGACGAACCGGCGGAAGTCCCGGCGGACGCAACGGACGATCTCGGCGCGGACGCCGAGGCCACGCTCGACGGCGCTCCGACGGAGGTCGTCGAGGCTTCCGACGCCGAGGCGTCATCCACGTGCGAGACGATGGAGTTTCCCGCCGTGAGCGACACGTTCTTGGCCTCGGGGGACTGCAACAACGCCAACTACCAGGGGCATCTCACCAACGTCAACCTGGGGATCGGTCCGGGCCTGTTCCGGTTCGTCCTCTCCCCGGCCGCTGCGGAGGCGCTGCTCGACGGCCGGGTGCCGGAAGGGTCGCTGCGGCTCCAGGCGATGGGGACCTGCCCCGGCGACGTCCCCTGCCCGTTCGCGGCCGGGCGACTGGACGTCCGGCCGCTGCGCAACGACTGGGACGAGGGCGCGTCGCCGACGTTTGAAGCCTACAGCGGTGCGGACTGGTGCCGCCGGGGAAGGAATCCCGGCGAGCTCTGGGCGGCGAACGGCGCCAGCGGCGGCGGGGATGTGGACGCGGTGAGCGGCGGGCTGGCGATCGAAGCGATGCCGCGCTCGGTCTCGATTCCGCTCGCGCCGGCGGAACACCTGCGGCGCTTCGCCGTAACGGAGCGGGAGCTGTCGATGCGGGTCGCCTTCGAGGACGGAACGGGGATGCTGGTGGTGCACGCGCGCGAGTCGGGCGCCCTGCTGGGACCGGTGCTGGTGCTGACGGTCTGCGAGTGAGCCGCGCGGGGTCCGGGGCCCGACGCCGCTCCGGCCGGCCGCGGGCGACGGCGCTTCGGACCGTGGCGCCGCGGCGGAGGTGCGGTCGGAAGGCAGGCGACGGTCGATGTCGCCGAGGGCACCGGGGCGCAGCGCCGGCGCTCAGCGGAAGTTGCGCGCGATCTCCGGCGCGCCGCGGGAGCCCAGCGCGCGGAAGCGGACTCCCTTGACCGTGGTCACCCCGTCGCGACGCTGCAGCGGCCCCTCCACGACCAGCGCCGGCGCCGAGCAGAGCAGCACGCGGTCCGCCTCGTAGCGCGCCGGGGTCACCACCACGTTGGACAGCCCGGTCTCGTCCTCCAGCGTCAGGAAGAAGAACCCCTTGGCCGTCCCCGGCCGCTGGCGCACCACCACGAGCCCCGCCACCGCCACCCAGCTCCCGTCGGGCCGCTCGACCAACTCCGTCGCCCTGAGCACCCCGGCCCGCGTCAGCGCCAGCCGGTGCAGCCCCAGCGGGTGCACCCCGGTGGTGAGCCCGCTCGCCTCGTAGTCCGCCCGCGCGCGCTCCGCCGCCGTCATCCGCGGCAGCGGACACGGCTCACCGCCCCGCTCGCCCTCGCGACCGTCCCACAACGGCCCGTCGCCGCGGGCCAGCCGCCCGACCTGCCACCGCGCCTCGCGCCGCTCGAGCCCGAAACCCCCCAGCGCCCCCAGCTCGGCCAGCGAGTCCAGTTCGTCGGCGTGCAGCCCGGCCCGTCGCGCCAAATCGCCGGTGGAAACGAACGGCGCGACCGCGCGCTCCGCCACGAGCCGCCGGCCCGCCGCAACCCGCAGCCCGTGGACCCAGCGCAGCCCGAGCCGCAGCGCCGGCCCGCGCGAGGACGGCTCGAGCGTGCCGTCCCAGTTCGAGCGGGCGACGTCGATCGGGCGCACCGTCGTGCCGTGGCGTTGCAGGTCCTTGATCAGCGTGGCGGGATGGTAGAACCCGAGCGGCCAGGCGTTGAGCAGGGCGCAGGTGAAGGCCGCCGGGTGGTGGGCCTTGAGGTACGCGCTGGCGTAGGCGATCAGCGCGAAGCTCGCCGCGTGCGACTCGGGAAAGCCGTACAGCGCGAAGCTCGCGATGCCCTGCACGATCTCGTCGGCGACGGATTGCGCAATGCCGCGCGCCGCCATCCCCGCCCGCAACTTGCGCTCGATGACCGCCATGCGCTCGGCCGAGCGTTTCGACCCGAGCGCCCGACGCAGCTCCTCGGCCTCGCCGCCGGTGAACCCGGCGGCGACCATCGCGACGCGCATGAGCTGCTCCTGGAACAACGGCACCCCCAGCGTCCGCCGCAGGATCGGCTCGAGGCTCGGGTGCGGCACGGTCACCGGTTGCCGTCCCGCCCGCCGTTCGAGGTACGGGCTGACCATCTTTCCCACGATGGGCCCGGGACGGATCAGCGCCACCTCCACCACCAGGTCGTAGAACCGCTCGGGCCGCATCCGCGGCAGCGTCGCCATCTGCGCCCGGCTCTCGATCTGGAACACGCCGACCGTGTCGGCACGACGGATCATCGCGTAGGTCCGCGGGTCGTCGGGCGGCAGGTGCGCAAGGTCGATGTCGACCCCCTCGTGCTCGCGCACCAGCGGCACCGCCAGCTCCAGCGCCCGCAGCATCCCCAGGCCGAGCAGGTCGACCTTGATGATGCCCAGGTCGGCGCAATCGTCCTTGTCCCACTGGATCACCGTGCGGCCCGGCATCGCGGCGGGCTCGAGCGGCACGACCTCGTCGAGGCGTCCGCCCGCGACGACCATCCCGCCGGAGTGCTGGCCGAGGTGCCGAGGCAAGCCGTGGAGCTGCGCGCACAGCTCGAGGAACAACGTCGTGCGGCGGTCGTCGGGCAGCCCCGCCTCGCGCCCCCGCGCCGCCAGCTCCTCGCGCAGCACGATCGGGAACGGCCCCCAGCCGTGGAACAGCCTGGCCGTCCGATCGATCGCGTCCGCCGGCAGCTCCAGCACCTTGCCCACCTCGCGCACCGCCGACCGCCCGCGATAGGTGATCACGTTGGCCGTCATCGCCGCCCCGTGCGGACCGTACTTCGCAAACACGTGCTGGATGACGCGCTCCCGCCGCTCCCCCGAGGGCAGGTCGAGGTCGATGTCCGGCCACTCCCCCCGCTCCTCGGAGAGGAAGC
>CAZMRP010000038.1:0-16375 GCA_964568275.1 uncultured Myxococcales bacterium | reverse complement strand
CTCCGGCGACGACCCGGAACCAGCGCCGGGCGCCGCGGCCGGCGGCGAGCGCCAGGGCGCCGGCCACCGCCACCGCGAGACCGACCAGCCACGAGACCGGCGCGTGCGGTCCGAGGAACGACGACCCGGCGACGGTGAAGGACCACGGGTCCAGGCCGTGGGCCCAGGGCAGGACGAGCTGCCGGGCGACGGTGTCGACGAAGGCCGCCAGCGCCCCCAGCGCCGCCGGCGCCAACACCGCCAGCAGCGTGCGGTGGGCCGCGCCCGTCGTCGCCGTGCCGATCGCCCGCGGCTCGTCCTTCATCGGTCGCTCCTGCGCCTCGCGGCGCCGTTCAGCTGGTGTGGCGGATCACGTACTCGACGACGCCGTCCGGGTCCGGCAACGTGAACGTCACGTCGGCACAGGTTTCCCCGAGCAGGAACTCGTCGCACGGCGCGGTGCCGCCGCGCCCGTCGCCCCAGCAGAAGCGGGCGGTGTAGCTGCCCGCCGGAACGTTCGCCGAATCCTCGCAGGGCATCGTGCCGCAGGCCCCGTCCGACTCCCAGCGGCGGCCGTCCCACAGGTACTCCACTTCGCCGATGCCCGAGGTCAGCTCGGCCAGCTCCATGCACGGCGCGCCGCACATCGGGCAGACGGGGCACTCGTCGCAGTCGCAGATGCCGCAGCTCTCGGCCTTCCGGAACTCGGCGCCGCCGTCCAGCAGTGTGAGCCAGTGGCCGGAGCGCGACGAGGCCTCCCAGGCGGTGACGTACAGCGTCTCCGGCACGTCCGAGACCAGCCGCAGCACGAAGCGGGTCGCGTAGGGCGGCCGGGGGACGTCGGTGCCGCCGTCGTCGGGCCGGACGTCGGCGACGTCGCCCGCGTCGCCGTCCTCGCCGCCGGAGGACGTGTAGCAGCCGGGCGTCGTCGAGGCGCCGGCGAGCAGGCCGACGACGACGAGCACGGTTCCAAGATTCCGGGATTCGAGTAGGATGCGCATGTCCGGATGTTGGGCGGCCCGCGGCGGGACGTCAAGGGTCTCGGGTGAATCGCCGTGAATCGCCGCCGTCGACCGCCGTCCAAGCGCCGTCGGTCGCTTGGACCGGAGGAGGTTCGCATGCGCAGGATCGGCTTGCTCGTCACCCTCGCCGCGGCGTTCGTCGCCGTCGCCGCCTTTGCCGCCCGGACCACCGGGACCGTCACCGAGCCCGAGACGGGCAAGACCTTCGGGACCTCGCACGACTTCGGCGGCAAGGCCCACACCCTGGTCGGCGTCGGGGCCTTCGAGGCCTTCGGCGCCATCGACGTCTACGGGGCCGGGTTCTACCTCGACACCGAGGCGGCGGCGCGCTCCTGGCAGCGGTTCCTCGAGCGGCAGGGCGCCTCGTTCGTCCGCGACGGCGTCGTCGACTGGGCCGCGCTCAAGAACAGCTCGACGCTCTACCAGTGGGTCCACTCCGGCTCCTTCGGCAAGGGGATCCACATCAAGATGGTGCGGTCCGTCACGCGGCAGCAGGTGATCGACCTGCACAACGACGTGATGAGCCGGCTGGTCGACGACTTCGACGTCGCCGTCACCCAGTCGCCGCTCAAGGACTACGTCGACGCCACCTGCCAGGACGGGGAGGACGGCGACGAGCTGCAGATCTGGACCCGCGGGTCGACGATCTTCGTCAAGAGCAGCCGGCACGGCGAGACGAAGATCGAGAACGCCTCGTCGATCATCCGCGCGGTGTGGCAGCTGTGGTTCGGCGCCCAGCCGATCCAGGTCCCCCTGCGCCGCGCCCTCGTCGAACACCTCGAGAACCTCGGCGGACCGACCGCCGCCGAGTAGCCGGCCTACGGCGTTCCGATCCGCTGGACGCCCCACATCGCGTTGGCCGAGAGGACGAAGCCGTCGAAGAGCTGCACGTCGTAGCCGTAGCCGGTGAGCAGCGTGAGCCGCTGGCGGGCGACGGAGGTGGGGCGCGAGGCGTCGTACAGCTCGAGGCTCGGCGGGTAGTCGGAAAGCACGTAGGCCGTGGTGCCGCGCGCCGCGTAGAGCCAGGTCCCCGGGCTGCTCATCCGCGCCTCCGCGCGCAGCTCGAGGTCGTTGCCCTGCACGCCGGTGAAGGTCAGCAGCTTCGGCCGCGGGTCCGTCGAGGGGGTCTCGTCGTACCAGTAGGTCCACCCGTTCGACTCGGTGCCGACGAACACCCGCTCGGCCGTCACCCGCACGTCGCGCAACCGGTCGTCGGCGAGCTCCTCGCGGTCGAGCAGCACCGCGCGGTCGGTCTCGACCCGCAGCAGGTTGAGGCTCTTGCGCAGCCGGACGCAGCGACCGGTCTCGGAGTCGTACCAGCCGTCGTAGCTCCACCCGTCGATGCGGTAGCAGTCCTCCCAGCCGGTCGCCGGGAACCCCTCGTGCTGGTAGTCGACGGTGACCAGGCGCGCGGCGCCCGGGTCGTACCAGACGGGCGTGCCGGGGATGTTGAGCGTCGCCAGCCGCCGCGGGCGGGCCGGGTCGGAGACGTCGAGCCGGTCGAGGTAGTAGCGCACGCGGCCCTCGGCGCCCGGAACCGGCTCGGCGTGGGAGGTGACGACCAGCCCGCCGGCCACTTGCAGCGTGCCCAGCTCCTCGCCGCCGGGCAGGCGGAAGGTGGCGGCGTGGCGCGGGCTCGCCGGGTCGGAGAGGTCGAGGATCTCGAGCGTCGCGGGGGCGCGTGCGTCGTCGTACCAGTAGTAGTAGTCCTCGGCCGGGCGGACGACCAGCGTCGAGCCGAGCTGGACGATCGTCTCGCCGGCCTCGACGGCCCCGGAGTACCACCAGCCGCGCTGGCCGGGGAAGCGGAACGGGAAGCGGGCCTGGGAGGCCAGCCGCGGGTTCGCCGGGTCGGAGAGGTCGAACACCGCCACGCCGGTCTGCGGGTCGTAGCTCGAGCAGTCGCCGTAGTACCAGTAGGAGCAGCCGGACTCGGCCCACAGCAGGTAGGCGTAGTCCCCGTGGCCGAACATCCGCGAGTTGTAGTAGCTGAAGCCGGAGGACCAGTAGTAGTAGGCCCGCGCCTCGGCCGGCCGCAGCGCGGCGAGGTCGAGGGTTCCGACGGGCTCGAGGCCGTCGGGGTCGTCGAGCGGCAGGACGTCGAGGCGCGCCTCGCTGGTCCACCAGTCGCTCACCAGCTCCGCGACGTGCTCGCCGACGGCGGCGAGCCGGTAGACCGTGCGCGCCAGCGTCAGCGTGTCGAGCGCCCGCGGGTGGTCGCGGTCCGCGATGTCGTAGGTCTCGATCCGCTCGTCGGACATCGCGAACAGCCGGTCGCGGTGCAGGAACGCCCGGCGCGCGAAACCCCGGTGCGGGATCGTCCCGCGCAGCGTCAGGTCGTCGCGGGTGAAGTCGATGAGCTGCACGCCGCTGTCGTAGCGCCCGTAGTACCCCTCGCCGTCGTAGGACCAGCCGGCGAACGGCATCAGGATCAGCCCCAGGTCGTCGAGGATCCGGAACGCCTTGTGGATCCGGTCCTGGTCCTCGGGCATCCAGCCGTAGTCGCCGCCGAAGGCCACGCGGTCGAGCAGCGCCGGGTGGTCGAGGTCGGCGACGTCGAACAGCGAGACCGCCAGGCCCGACGACCACCCCTCGTCGTAGCCGATCGCCAGCAGCCGGTCCCCGCGCGGTTCCATGTGGTACAGCCAGCCGGGAATCTCCAGCTCGCCGCGCTGCACCGGGTTCGCCGGGTCGGCGAGGTCGATCGTGAACAGCGGGTCGGTCTGCTCGAACGTCACGGCGTAGGCCTTCGGCCCGTCGAACCGCACGCTCATCAGCTGCTCCGGCCGCGGCAGCACCATCTCCAGCCGGCCCAGCGGCCGGACGTCGGTCGCCGAGACGACCGCGAAGGTCTCGACGACCGGCTGCTCGCCCGAGCCCCAGCCCCAGCCGGGCTGGCTCACCACGCGCAGCACGTCGTCGACCTCGTCCATCTGCCAGCGGTTGTCGATCCGCCCCGCCACCGCCACCGCCGCCCCCTCGCGCAGCCGGCCCGCGGGGTCCGAGATGTCGACCACCTGGATCGTCGAGTGGCTGGACGTCCAGTCGCCCGAGTAGGTCACCCCGGAGACGTACATCCGCTCGGGCGTCACCGAGATGCTGCGCCGCCACCCGTACCCGCCGTCCTCGGTGTAGGACAGCCGGTCGACCAGCGCGATCGACGCCGGGTCGGCCACGTACAGCGCGGTGACCGTCGTGCGGGGCGTCCCGTCGCAGCGCCAGCACCAGCCGCTCTCGAAGGCCACCGCGTACAGCACGTCGCCGACGATCCGCGAGTCGCTGATCTCCCCCGCCAGGTCGTACGTCCCCAGCTCGAACATCTCCCCCGGCTCCGTCACGTCCACCGCCAGGATCCGGCTCGTGGACTGCCAGTCCGACGTGCCCGCCGCCTCGTCGTAGACGTAGCTCCAGAACGACGAGTAGATCACGTACGCCACGCCGTCGCGGACGTACATCTCGAACGGCATCCCCGTCGTCGGGTAGCGGCCGAGCACCCGCAGGTCCTCCGGGTCGGAGACGTCGAGCGCCACCAGCCCGCGGTACGCCGACAACGCGTACAGCACGTCGCCCTCGACCTTGATGATGTCGGCTTCCTCGATCTCCCGCGCCGGGTCCTCCGGATCCTCCGGAGTACCGGTGTCCGACCCCGCGTCCGCGTCCGCCCCGCCGTCCGACGCCGACGCGTCGGCGTAGTCGCCGCCCGGGTAGCTCCGGTCGTCCCGATGGTCCGGGTCCGCCGACTGGAAGTCGTCCGTGCCGGGCACCGGCGGCTGGTACTCCTCGTTCTCCACGCACCCCGGAACGAACGCCGCAACCACCAGCACCACCCCGAGCGCCAACCAGTGAGTCTTCATCTTCCCGTTCCTCCTGCCTCCGGCTGCCAGGCCGACGGCGACGGGCGTACTTTGCGGGTGACGTGCCACTGTCTTCCGCTGCCGGAACCGTTTGAAAACCTACTTGAAACAGATGTTTACGGTGCTTCCTGCCGAGCCGCGCTGGTGTGCCAGTTTGTGACGAAAGAACCGTGCCGTGACGCACGTGTCCGACCCAGGGAGTGTCATTCGCGGCTTCCCGTCCGGCACGGTCCAGGCGGACCGTCTGGGGAGTGGCGGCGATCGTCGCGCGCCGGCCGGGAAGAACTTGCGCGAGTCGCCGTCGCATCGTACAGGATCGCGGTTCCGGCCGACGGCCGGCGGAAGGAGGGGTTCGATGCGACGATCCAAGCTGTGGTGGATGCTCGGGGCGGCCCTGCTGGTGGGTCTGGCCGTCGCGACGGCCTGCGACGAGGACACCGGACCGGGCGACGACGGGCTGATCACGCTCGACGAGTTCGACGAGGCCTACGTCCAGGCGCTGTGCTCGGTGCTGGTGCGCTGCCCGGCCATGGGCGGGGACGACACGCTGTTCATGACCGGCGGGACGACCAGCGCGAGCGCCTGCGAGTCGCGGCTGCGCGAGGCGCTGTCGCTGAGCCCGTCGGATCCGGCGGACATCTACCGCATCGCCGTGGAGCGGGACGCCGGCAGTTGGGACGCGTCCCTCGCCGCCGACTGCTTCGACCTGATGAGCGGCGCCTCGTGCGACGACTTCATCAGCGGGGCGCTCGGGTTCGAGCACGGCGAGTGCAACGACATGTTCCAGGGCAGCGTGCCGGTGGCGAGCCCCTGCTACCGCGACCTCGAGTGCGCGGACGGGTGGTGCGACACGGAGAGCGCCTGCCCCGGAACCTGCGTCGCCTACCTCGCGCCGGGCGCCCCGTGCGGCACGACGGGCGCCGGTGAGTGCGGACCGGGCTACGTGTGCGGGGGCACGCTCACCTGCGTGGCGCAGACCGCGCCGACGCTGCTCGCCGAAGGGCAGCCGTGCGGCTCCTACGAGTCCGAGTGCCGCTACGGCCTGTACTGCGACGAGGGGACCGAGGCCTGCCGGGCGTACCTGGCCGAGAACGCCGCCTGCGGCGAGGGCACCGCGCAGTGCACGCCCGGGACGGCCTGCCACCCCACGGAGCTGCGCTGCACCCGCGTGCAGTTCTCGACCTCCGTCGGCACCCCCTGCGGCGACGGGACCACGACCTTCTGCGACCCGCTCGAGAACCTGTACTGCAGTCCGACCACCGCGCAGTGCGTCCGACTCCCCGGCGACGGCGAGCCCTGCATGGAGCTCGGCTACTTCAGCGTCTGCGGCGTCGGCCTGTACTGCGCCGGCGAGGTCTGCCGGGCCAAGCTGGCCGACGGCGCGGCGTGCGAGCTGGACAGCTGGTGTCGGAGCGGCGAGTGCCGCGGCTTCTGCCAGCCGGTGGCCGAGTCCTGCGGCAGCGGCGACCCGTTCTAGACCCCCGCTAGTACACCACGGTCGGCGGCGGCGGACCGGCGGGCGTCGCCGGCCGCGGCACCGTCGGCACCAGGCCCGCCGTCGGCCGGATCGACCACACGCCGTCCGACGGCAGCGGCCACCCGCGCTGTTCGTGCACCGGATACCCGTTGCAGTCCTGCGCCAGCAGGTCCCAGGTCGGCCAGGACGGGTCGATCGACACCGCCAGCTCGCTCCCGGGCGGCATCCACTGCCCGCCGAGCAGCTCGTTGCCCCACACCCCGTCGGCGGCCGGCGACAGCCACAGGCGGCAGATCGTGGCGCCCGAGTCGTTCGAGAGGATCATCCGGCTCGCGGCGTAGCCGATCACCGCGGGCGGCGGCGGTGCGTAGGCCGGTCGTCCCGCGCCCGGCAGGATCACCCCGTGCATCGTCACCCGCACCGGCCGCGCCCCGTACGGCACCGGCACGGCCGGGTACGGGTCGACCACCGGGTCCGGCGGCGGAGCCGGCAACGGCGGCGCCGGCGTCCCGATCACCAGCGGCCCCGGCGTCGTGGTCGTGGTCGTGGTCGTCGTGGTCGTCGGCGCGGGCTCGACCGGCACCGGACTCCCCGGCAGCGGGCCGGTCTCCAGCGGCACGGCGACCCCGTCCGGCGGCGGGTACTGCGGCGTCGGTGTCGGCTCGATCGTCGGCGCCGGCGGCGGCTGGACCACCGTCGTGCGGTCCGCCGGAACGACGGGACACCCGCCGGCGGCGAGCGTCACGGCGAGCAGGAGCAAGGTCGTCGGGATGGGTCGCATGGCGGGCCGGCTCCCTTCGTTTCCCGGCCGAGGTCTTGGACGCCCGGGAACCCGCGAAGATTCGCACGTTCCACCGCCGGCGCGCTAGACTGCGGAGGGGGGGAGAGGGAGCGGCTCGATGCGCATCCGATCCGTCGCGTTCCTGGTGCCCGCACTGCTCGCCGGCTGCGGCAACGGCAACGGCAGCGGCGACGCCTCCGAGGCCGGCGACGTCGCCGAGGCGGACGTGGAGCCGGACGCCGCTCCGGAGGCCGACGTCCCCGACGGGGCCCCCGACGTCGAGGACGCGGACGGCGACGGCACCGACGCCGCGCCGACCGTCTGCGAGCAGCTCGGCCTACCCGCTCGTCCGTGGGCCGACGCTCCCGACGACCCGTCGCTCTTCGCCACCGCCGCCGACCTCACCTTCGAGACGCTGGACGGCGTCTGGACGCTCCGCGAGCACTGGACGGGCTGCGAGGTCCTGATGTTCGTCCAGGACGCGCCGCGCCAGGTCGACGACTGGGCCGGGCCGCTGTGGAGCCGCGACGTCCGGTCGCTGCTCTCCCGTTCCCCCCGCAACGTCCACTGGTTCTTCGTCTCCACGCAGGTCGTCGGCTCGGCGCGGCTCGAGGCGCTGGCGGCGCTCGCGACCGAGGTCGATGCGGCGCTCGGGGCAATGTCCGAGGAGGACCGGGCGTGGTGGTCCGAGCGGATCCACTACCTGCCGGCGCGGGCCCGCGAGCTGCCCGGCTGGCTCGGGGCGCTGATGACCTCGCCCGGCTGGGGCGTCGGCGTCGACCGCTTCCAGCGCCTCCGCTTCATCGGCAGCTACGGCGACTCCGGCCGCTACGACGCCGCCCACGGCTGGTTCCGCGCGAACCTGGCGCTGGCGGCCAACGAGGTGCGCTACTACAACTTCGAGGCCGAGCGGGAGGCGCGGCTGGCGGCCGAGGACGCGGTGGTCGTGCGGCTGTTCGACGGCACCGCGATCTCCGACCCCGGCTGGACCGGCGTGCCCGGCTACGCCGAGGTCGAGCTGCCCGACGCGGCGACGATGGCCGGCTTCGACGGGCTCGAGCTGGACCTGACGCTGGCCTGTGTCGGCGCGGGCGAGTACGGCGACTGCCCCGCCTGGGACTACGACGTCCTGCTGTATCTCTGCGACACCGCCGAGCCCGACCGCTGCGACACCTGGCTCGGCCACTGGATCACCACCTACCACCGCTGGGGCCGCTGGGTGCACGACGTCTCGGGGCTGCTGCCGCTGCTCGCCGGCGGCGGCACGCGCCGCTTCGCCTTCTACACCACGCAGCCCTACGAGGTGACGCTCGACCTGCGCTTCCTGCGACGCGGCGCCGCCGCCCGCCCCGTGGAGGCGCACTTCCTCTGGAGCGGCGGCGACTTCAACGCCGACTACGACGCGCTGCACCCGCCGCTCACCGTGGCCGTGCCGGCGGACGCCGTGCGGGTCGAGCTGGCGACGGTGCTCACCGGCCACGGCGGCGCGGACCCGGGGAACTGCGCCGAGTTCTGCGACATGAACCACCACTTCGTGGTCAACGGCCACGACAACCTGCGCCGCTTCCCCGAGGCGGGGACCGAGTCGGACTGCATGAGCAAGGTCGACGAGGGGACGGTGCCCAACCAGTACGGCACCTGGTGGTACGGCCGGACCGGCTGGTGTCCCGGCAAGGAGGTGCCGCTGCACGTGCTCGACGTCACCGACCAGCTGACCCTCGGCGCCGACAATACGCTCGAGTACACCGCCGACTACCTCGGCGCCCCGTACCCCGGCTCGGGCGCCCACATCCGCCTGTCGTCCTGGCTCGTGGTCTGGCGCTGAACGGGCGGCTGGCGGTCGGGGCGCCGCCGATGCTAGGGTTGCCCCGCCGCGCCCGGAGGAGGAGGGGGCCGGGGCGGTCGACAGGATGGTCCGTTGACCCCGATCGAGGAACCCACCGGAGGGGAGACGACCCAGCACGGGCGGAAGTACTCGTTCGCCGCGCTGGTGATGCTGCTCGTCACCACCGTGGGCCTCGGCTTCTCGATCGGCATCTTCACCCCGTCCGTGGCCGCGCGGCTCGACTCCTGGGGCGTCTCGCCGGTCGTCAACGGGCTGACCAGCACCGTGATGTACCTGACCATCGGCCTCGGCGCGCTGCTCGCCGGGCGGATGGTCAAGCGCCAGGGGCCGCGCTGGACGTTCCTCGTGGGCGCGCTCGGGCTCTCCGCGACGGCGGCGCTGTTCCCCGCGCTGCCGAACCTCGCCGCCTGGTTCGTGCTGCGGGCCTTCGCCGGCGTGTTCGCGGCCCTGTTCTTCGTCTCCACCGAGGTCGCCGTCGGGCTGCTCGGCGATCCGCGCAAGCGGGCCCGCAACCTGGCGTTCTACGGCATCGCGTTCTCGGGCGGCTTCAGCTCGGGCGCCGGCACCTGGCCGCTGTTCGAGCTGATCGGGCCGTGGGCCCCGCTGTACGCGGCGTCCGTCGCCAGCGCCGTGGGCGCGCTGCTCGCCCTGTTCCTGTTCAACGACACCCGGCCCTCCCGGCGCGACCGGCCCGAGCGGCGCAAGCAGGCCCGGGTCGACCTCAAGGCCACCCTGGTCGTCGGCTTCAGCTACGGCTTCTGCGAGGCGGTGGTCACCGCGCTGATCGCCGTCTACTGCGTGCGCGTCGGCTACTCTACCGACTGGGGGGGCTACTTCCTGATGCTGATCGTCGGTACCAGCCTGGTGACCCACGTCCCCGTCGGCCTGATCGCCGACCGCGTCGGCCCGCTGCTGCTGACCCGCATCGCCACCGTGGTGGGCCTGGTCGGCGTCGCGCTGCCGCTGATCTACGTCAGCGACGCCACGCTGATCGTCACCTGCATCCTGGCCGGCGCCGGCGTCGGGTCGCTGTACACGCTGGGCCTCGCCGAGGTCGGGCGCCGGGTCGACGCGCACGGCCTGGCCCATGCCAACGCCCGCTTCACCGCCTCCTACGGCATCGGCTCGGTGCTCGGACCCGCCGTCGGCGGCGCCGCGATCCTCGTGATCGGCGCCCAGGGCTTCTTCTGGAGCCTCACCGCCTGCCTCGCGGTTCTCGCCGTGGTGAGCCTGGGCGCTCGCGCTCCCGTCCAGCCCCCCGGCTCGATCGTCCCCCGCGTCTACAGCAAGTACCCGCTCGACCTGGTGATGTCCGACGAGATCGGCGAGTGGTCCTAGCCCCCTCGCCGTTTTTTTGACCGTTCCGCCGGGCTGCCGCATGGTCGGGTCGAAGCCATGTGGCCGCCGCGCCGCAACGTTCGCCTCGCTTCGCGCCCCCGGGCCGCCCTGGCCCTGGTCGCGCCGCTCGCCGTCCTGCTCCACGCCGGTCCGTGGCACGAGGAACCGCCGCTCCCGGGTCCCCCCGCCGGCAAGAGCGTCGGGGATCACGCGCCGCGCTACTACGTGGCCGTCGGCACGCTCGACGACGCCACCGACGCCGGCCGCGACGACGTCGACGAGCTCGCCCGCCGCTTCCTGCTCGACGAGCTGGCCCGGCTGCCCGGCGTCGAGCCGCACGCGGGAATTCCGGCCCCGGCCGAGTTCGCCGAGGAGCTCGAGCGGCGCAACCTGCAGGGCATCGTGCTGCAGGGCGCCGTGATCCGCCTCCGTCGCACCACCGCGGGCGCCTCCGCCGCCCTGTCGGTGCTGGTCCTCGACCAGGACCAGACCTTCCGCGCCCTGCTGCGCGGCGACGGCGATGCCGGCCGCCCGGCCGGCGTGCTGCCCGAGGACGAGCTTCCGGCCGCCCAGGTCGATGCCCTGCGCGCCGCCGCCCGCGCCGCCGTCGACGGCTTCGACGGCTACCTGCGTTCCCGGTAGCCCCGCCCCGCCGGCTGCTGCACGTCGATCGTGGCCCGCTTGGCGCTCGACGGGACGTTCGCCGGGCCCTGCGCCGCGCTCCAGGCCACCGACGCCGTCTCCGAGGTCGGAACGACGTTCGTGACGGCGGAGTCGCCCGACGTCGAGCCGTGCGAGGCGACCGTCCGCGACGACTTCCTGACGCTCGAGCCCGACCGGTGGGTAACCGAGGTCCTGTGCGAGTAGGCGCCGCCTCGATTCCTCGACTTCGCTCGCCCCTTGACTAGACTTGCCGGCGGAAGGAGCGCACACGATGCGTGTTCTCGCCCGGCTGCCCTTCGTCCTGCTCGTCGCCTGCGGCCCCGCCGCGAGCGTCCCCGATGCCGGCGACGCCGCCGACGCGCTCGACGTCGAGGAGGCCGGCGAGGAGTTCTCGTGGGACGCCCCGCCCGACCGCGACACGGTCGATGGGACCTTCTACAACCCATTCGAGGTGCTGCCCTCGTCGGCGATGACCGTCCCCGACGGCTGGCAGCTCCGCCGCGGGATCATCCACGCCCACTCGGTCTACTCCCACGACGCCTGCGACGACGAGGGGTTCGTCGAGGGGGTGCGCAACGAGGAGTGCTTCGAGCAGCTCCGCGCCGCGGTCTGCGATACGGCCCAGGACTTCCTGTTCCTGACCGACCACGCCGCCGTGTTCGCCGACCACGAGTTTCCCGACGTGCTGCTGTTCGCCCCCGGCGACACACCGATCGAGCGCGGGGGCCTTCCGGTCGCCAACCGCATCCCCTGCGCCGACGGCCGCTCGGTGATCGTCGCCGCCGGCACCGAGACCGGCACGATGCCGATCGGCCTCGAACGCCACGTCGGCAACACGCCCGAGCAGCGCTACGCCGCCTACGGCGAGGTCTCCGCCGCGGGCGTCCAGGCCCTCAAGGACGCCGGCGCCGTGGCCCTCGTTCACCACACCGAGGAGTGGGACGTCGCCCTGCTGCAGTCGCTCGGCCTCGACGGCATCGAGATCTACAACCTGCACCACAACCTCGAAGCCCGGATGGGTGACGCCGTCAACATGGTGATCGACCTGCAGACCCGGCCCTGGCGCGTGCCGATCCCCGAGCTGGGCCTGGCGGCGCTGCTGGCCGAGAACGAGGTCGACCTGGCCGGTTGGTCGACGTTGCTGGCCGGCCGGCGCACCGTCGGCGTGCTGGCCACCGACGTCCACCGCAACGTCTTCGACGGCACCAGCCCCGACGGCGAGCGGATCGACTCCTACCGCCGCCTGATGCACTGGTTCGCCAACTACCTGCTGCTGCCGCCCGGTGAGGTCGACGACCTGGTCCTGAAGGAGGCGATCCGCCACGGCCGGCTCTACGGCTCGTTCGACGTCTTCGGCTACCCGGAGGGCTTCGACTTCCACGCCGAGGCCGGCGGGACGCGCCACGAGCTGGGCGACGAGGTGCCGTCGGCCCCGGCGCCGACGCTGCACCTCGCGCTGCCGGCGGTCCATCGCCTGGACCCGGCCGGTCCGCAGCCCGCGATCCGCGGCCGCATCCTCCGCGCCGCCGCCGGCGGGACGTGGGACGAGGTCGCCGCCGGGAGCGAAGACTTGTCGTACGTCGTCGCGTCCCCGGGGGTCTACCGGGCCGAGGTCCGGATCGTGCCCGAGCACCTCCGCCCGTGGCTCGGCCTGCGCGCCGACCTCTACGTCGTCGACAGTCCCTGGATCTACGCCAACCCGATCTACGTCACCCCCTAGTCCACGGAGGAACCATGCACTCGGTCTACTTCACTCCGGACCACGACACCTTCCGCGCCGCGGTGCGCCGGTTCCTCGAGCGGGAGGTGGCGCCGCACGCCGAGCGCTGGGAGTCCGAGCGGCGCATCCCGCGCGAGATCTTCCGGCGGATGGGCGAGCTGGGGTTCCTCGGGATCCTGTTCCCGCCCGAGGCGGGCGGCGCGGGCGGCGACCTGTTCCACGCCGTGGCGTTCCTCGAGGAGCTGCCCCGCTCGCGAATGGGCGGCTTCTGCGCCGCCGTGGCCGTGCAGCAGTTCATGGCCAGCCGGCACCTCTGGAGCTGGGGCTCCGAGGAGCAGAAGCGGCGCTGGGTCGTCCCGTCGATCGAGGGCCGGGCGGTGGGCGCCCTGGCCGTCACCGAGCCGGACACCGGGTCCGACGTCGCCGCCCTGCGCACGCGGGCCGAGCGGCACGACGGCGGCTGGCGGCTCGACGGCGCCAAGACCTTCATCACCAACGGCGCCGACGGCGACTTCTACACCGTGGCGGCGAAGACCGACCCGACCGCCGGCGCCAAGGGCATCGGCCTGTTCGTCGTCGATGCGCGCGCCCCCGGCGTCCGCGTCGCCCGCCGGCTGGAGAAGCTCGGCTGGCACGCGGGCGACACCGCCGAGCTGTCGTTCGAGGACGTGCGCCTGCCGGCCGACGCCCTGATCGGCGAGGAAGGCGCCGGCTTCCGCTACCTGATGGAGGGCTTCCAGCTCGAACGGCTGTGCAGCGCGGCGATCGGCGTCGGCTCGGCCCTCGTGTGCCTCGAGGAGACCGTCGCCTACATGCGCGAGCGCAAGGTCTTCGGCCGGCCGCTCACCGGGTTCCAGGCGCTGACCCACCGGCTGGCCGAGCTGGCGACGGCGACGGAGGCGGCGCGCCAGCTCACCCTGCACGCGGCGTGGCTGCTCGAGCGGAAGCTCCCCGCGGTCCGCGAGTGCTCGATGGCCAAGCTCTGCGCCACCGAGACGGCGAAGCGGGTGGCCGACGAGTGCCTGCAGTGCTTCGGCGGCTATGGCCTGATGGAAGAGTACCCCGCGGCGCGCCTCTTCCGCGACGCCCGCCCCGGCACGATCGTCGCCGGCACCTCGGAGATCATGCGCGAGATCATCGCCCGGTCCCTGGTCGGATAGGCGGGCCGCGCGCTCACTCGCCCTTGAACTTCGGCGGGCGCTTCTCGGAGAACGCGGTGAACGCCTCCAGCAGGTCGTCCGACGGCAGGAAGGCGCTGTTCCACTGGGCGACGAGGCGCAGGCCGTCGGCGACGCCGAGCCGGTCGTTCCACTCCAGCACCTGCTTGGCGCCCTGCACCGTCAGCGGCGGGTTGTCGGCGATCTCCTCGGCCGTGGCCCGCACCGCCGCCAGCAGCTTCTCGGGCGTCTCGTGCACGGCGTTGACCAGCCCGATGCGCAGCGCCTCGGCGGCGTCGATGTTCCTCCCGGTGTAGGCCAGCTCCCGCGTGTGCCCCTCGCCGATGATCCGCGGCAGCCGCTGCAGGCTCCCCAGGTCGGCGACGATCGCGACCTTGACCTCCCGCAGCGAGAACCTCGCGTCGGCCGCGGCGTAACGCGCGTCGCAGGCCGCGGCGAGGTCCAGGCCGCCGCCGATGCACCAGCCGTGGACCGCGCACAGCACCGGCTTGCGGCAGCGCGCCACCGCCTCCATCGCCCCCTGCAGCTCGCGGATCAGGTCGAGCAGCGCGGCCCGCTGGCCGGCGGACGGGCGGCCGGTGACCAGCGGGCCGAGCGTCCCCAGCATGGCCATCAGGTCCAGCCCGTAGCAGAAGTGCGGGCCGTCGCCCCGCAGCACCACCGCCCGAACCTCGCCGTCGCGGTCCAGCTCGCCGAACACCTCGGGCAGCTCGCGGAACAGGTCGGGCCCCATCGCGTTGCCCTTCGCCGGACCGCAGAGGACCACCTCCGCCACCGCGCCGTCACGCTCGACCCGCAACGCCTTCCGCTCTCCCGTCATCGCTTCTCCCTCACCACTCGCAACGGCAGTCGTCCACGCACGTGCCGCCGCCGCAGCTGCCGCAGGCGTAGATGTTGCTGCAGCTGTCCACCTCGCTGCCGCAATCGCACCCCGCGCACGGATCGACCGGCGAGCAGCAACGCGCCAGCCGGCACTCGGCAGCGACGCCGCACGTTCGGGCGTCGCACTCGAGGTCCGCGCAGTCGGTCCGGGTGTCGCAGTCGTTGTCCAGGCCGTCGTCGCAGGTCGTCTCGCTCGGGTCGCAGCAGCCGCCCAGGCAGCAGACGCCGCAGCCGTAGGCCAGCGTCGCCTCGCCGCCCGCGCACGTCGACCCGGCGGCGCAGCAGAAGGTCGGCTCGCCGCACAGCGTCTCGACCGTCCCGCAGGACGGGGCGCACGAGGCGTCGTAGTGCGGCTCGTCCACCACGCAACCGCCGCCGCGGCAGACGTGGCAGTCGAACGGCGTGCCGCAGTACATCCCGTCCTCGGCGCACCGGTCGCCGTCGCACTCGGGGTCCGCGCAGTCGGTCGCACCGTCGCAGTCGTCGTCGCGGCCGTTCAGGCAGTTCTCCCCGGTGCCGCGGCAGGCGCAGGCACCGCTGCGGCAGACGCGGTTGTCGCCGCAGTCCGCGCCGTCGCACTCGGGATCCGCGCAGTCGGTCGCTCCGTCGCCGTCGTCGTCCACGCCGTTCGCGCACTGCTCGACCGGCGGCGGGATGTCGGCGGTCTCGCCGTCGTCGGTGGTGCCGTCGTCGCCGGTGATGCCGTCGTCGCCGGTGATGCCGTCGTCGCCTCCGCCGTCGGCCGGGTCCACCGGGACGCAGACCAGGTCGCAGGCGGCGTCGGCACACCCCTCGCCGGCCAGGTGCCGGTAGCCGTCGTCGCAGTCGCAGGTCGGCGCGCCGAGCGCCACGCGGCAGTCGCCGTGCCCGGCGCAGTCGACGCCGCTGCACGGGTCGTCCGGGTCGTTCGCGAGGCAGCTGATGCGGACCGGGTGGTAGCCGGGGATGCACGCGCAGTACGCGCGGCCGTCGTCGGCCAGGCAGAACCCGCGGCTCGAGCAGCCGACGCCGTCGCAGGGATTGCCCGAGCCGCCCGTCGAGCACGCGGCGAGCGCCCGGCAGGCCAGGAGAGCGGGCGCAGCGCGGCGCCGGGACGCGACCGCGCTGCGGACGGGCTCGGAGGGCTGGTCGGTGCGCCGCATGCCCCTCACGTAGCACCCGCCCGTCGGGAGGGTCAAGCGACGCCCCGCCCCCCCGGATTCCGCCGCAGCGTCCCAGGTTCGCGTCGGGAAGCCGCGCCGCGCTCGCGCGGGGCGACGTGACGCGCCCTCCCGCGGCGAGGAGGGTCCCCGGGCGCGCCTACGGGCCGGCGGGAACCGTCGGTTCGGTCGCCAGCTCGGCCGCCAGGTAGAACACGACGCGGTCGTCGGCGACCGGCACGCGCTGCAGCGCCAGCGAGCCCGCCCCGGCGGCGGCGGTGACCGGCTCCGTCGGCAGCGGCTCGAGTCCCAGCGTCGCCAGCGCCGGATGCGTCCCCGGCAGCGGGACGCCCGATGCCGTGCCCACGACGGTCGTGAACACGGCGAGATCGGGTCCGGAAGCCGGGTGCGCCGCCGGTCGTTCGAGCGCCGCGAGCAGCGCGACCGCCGCCAGCGAGGCGGCGGTGGCGGCGGCGGCGATCCAGGCCAGCGGCCG
>CAZMRP010000037.1:0-16578 GCA_964568275.1 uncultured Myxococcales bacterium | reverse complement strand
TTCCCGCCGCGGGCCCTGCTGCTCGCCAACGCGGGCCGCGACGTCAACGTGCCGCCGGCCGCCACCCGGGCCTTCGCCGCGGCGCTGCGCCCGCGGTACGCCGACCAGCCGGACCGGCTCGACTACCGCGAGTACCCCGACTCCGAGCACTTCATGCGCGAGGACGACTGGAACGACCTGTGGAGCCGCACGCTGGCGTGGCTGAAGCGGCACCTGGCCCGCTGACGCGGGACTACGGCTCCAGGGCGGTCCGGATGTCCTCCAGGGCCATCCGCATCCGGTCGAGGTGCGTGCGGAAGGAGAGCACGCAGATCCGGATCACGAACCTGCCGCGCAGCACGGTCGGCGTCAGGTGGACCCGCCGGCCCGCGTTGATCCGCTCCAGGAAGCGGCGGTTCAGCTCGTCGAGCGCCTGCTCGTCCAGGCCCGGACGGACCCGGCGGAAGGCCACGATCGAGAGCTGCGGCTCGGCGACGATCTCGATCCCGTCCAGTGCGCGCAACTCGGCCGTGATCCACTCGGTCAGGTCGAGCTTCTCCTCCAGGTTCCGCTCGAACGGCCCGATCCCGTGCATCTTGATCGGCAGCCACAGCCGCAGGCCGCGGAAACCGCGGGACAGCTCGGCGGAAGACTCGCAGAAGTCGATGAACTCGGGATCCTCCTGCATCGGAGGCAGGTAGTCGGCACGCACCGCGTGCGACCGCCGCAGGGCCGCGCGGTCGCGCACGAGCAGCGACCCGGTGCCGTAGGGCAGGAACAGGCCCTTGTGCGGGTCGAGCGACAGCGAGTCGGAGCGCTCGATCCCGGCCAGCGCCCGGCGACCGCGTGCGGTGAGCCTGAAGACGCCCCCGTAGGCCGCGTCCACGTGGAGCCACAGCCGCTCGTCGCGGGCCAGGTCGGCCAGCGCGCCCAGGTCGTCCACGGCGCCGGTGTTCGTCGTGCCGGCCTGGCCCACGACCAGGAAGGGGGTGTGCCCCGCGGCGCGGTCCCGGCGGATCCGATCCCGCAGCGCGTCGAGACGCACCCGGAACCGCGCGTCCGATTCGATCGAGCGGACGTTCGCCGCGGGGAACCCCGCGAGCAGCGCCGCCTTGCGGACCGAGTGGTGGGCCTGGTCCGAGGTGTAGATCGTCCCGGAGAGGAAGCTCTCGGGAAGGCGCTCCCGCCGGGCGGTCACGATCCCCTCCAGATTCGCCAGCGAGCCGCCCGTCGTGAGCAGCCCGCCCGCGTCCGCGGGGTAGCCCATGATCCCGCACAGCCACTGGACGACGGTCGCCTCGAGCTGGGCCAGCGCGGGCGCCGCCGCCCAGACCCCGACGTAGCGGTTGATCGAGCTCGCGATCAGGTCCGCGACCGCCGCATGGAACAGCCCGCCGCCCGGGATGTACGCGAGGTACCCCGGGCCGGGCGTGAGGTAGCTCGCCGGAACGTAGCGCTCGAACAGCGTCGCGAGCAGCTCCTCGAAGGGGCGCCCCTCCCGCGGCAGCGGCTCCGCAACCGACCGCGCCAGCTCCGGTCCGCCTTCGGTGCTCGAGTTCGGCTGGTCCGGCAGCGACGCGAGGTGCTCCACGATCCGTTCCATCGCGCCCTCGACCATCCGCCGCATCGTCTCCGGGGACAACTCCAACGTGAGATCCGCTTCCTGCATGGCCGTCATGATAGGCGAAGCCGCGGCCCCGGGGAACGAGCCCGACGGACGCGGCCGCGACCCGCCGGCCGGTGGAGGAGAAGTCCAAGCACGATCTAGCTGGAGGTCGAGGTCGCCCGTCGTCTGCTGCGGGGAAGTCGGCATCGGTTCCTCCGGGATGTCGTGTCGGGGTCGTCGCGCAAACCTGCGACCGGGGAGGCAGTCGGCCGCAGGCCCGTCTTGGGGACCCGGCCGGGAGGAATGACGGGCCGCGGTTGTGCTCCGCAGCCCGGTTCCGAAGTCCATCGATCTCCCCCGGGCGGTTTCCATCACCGTGCCGTTGGAAGGCAACGTAGCGTAGGTTCCACGACCCGGCACGGGGCGCCTGGGCGTCTGGGCGCCTCCGCGGGACGGTCTTCAGCCCTTCGTCGCGGACGGCAGGCCGCACAGCTGCTCGTGCATGCTGCGCGCCGCCTTGCGGCCCGCGCCCATCGCCAGGATCACGGTCGCCGCGCCGGTCACGACGTCGCCGCCGGCCCACACCCCCGCCTTCGAGGTCCGTCCCGTCGCCTCGTCGGCGACGATGTTGCCGCGCTTCCCGATCTCCAGCCCCTCGGTCGTGGCCGCGATCAACGGGTTCGGACTGTTGCCGATGGCGCACACCGCCGCGTCGACCTCGAACACCGTGTTCGAGCCCTCCACCGGCACCGGCTTGCGCCGTCCGGAGGCGTCCGGCTCCGCCAGCTCCATCCGGATGCACTCCACCCCCCGGATCCAGCCGTCGGCGTCGCCCACGTAGCGCACCGGCAGGGTCAGGAACTCGAAGTGCACTCCCTCCTCCTCGGCGTTCTCCACTTCCTCGAGCCGCGCCGGCAGCTCGGTCCGCGAACGGCGGTAGATAATCCGCACCTCGGCCCCCAGCCGCAGCGCGCTGCGGGCGCAGTCCATCGCCACGTTGCCCCCGCCGACCACCGCCACCCTCCGGTGCCGCTTGACCGGCGTGTGGTACTCGGGGAACAGGAAGCCCTTCATCAGGTTGAGCCGCGTCAGGTACTCGTTGGCCGAGTAGACACCGTTCAGACTCTCGCCGGGGATCTGCATGAACCACGGGAGCCCCGCCCCGGAGCCGACGAACGCCGCGTCGTACTCGGTCAGCAACTGGTCCAGCGTGCGGGTCTTGCCGACCACGAAGTCGGTCACCAGCTTGACGCCCAGCGTCTCAAGGTACTGCACCTCGCGCCGGACGATCGCCTTCGGCAGGCGGAACTCCGGGATGCCGTAGACCAGCACCCCGCCCATCCGGTGCAGCGCCTCGAAGATCGTCACCTGGTGCCCGAGCTTGGCCAGGTCGCCCGCCGCCGTCAGCCCGGCGGCGCCGCCGCCGACGATCGCGACCTTGCGCCCCGTGGGCGCGGCGACGACCGGCGGCTCCACCTCCGCCTGCCGCGCCTCCCAGTCCGCCAGGAACCGCTCCACGCGCCCGATGGCCACGGCGGCCTGCTTGCGCCCGAGCACGCAGGTCTTCTCGCACTGCTCCTCCTGCGGACAGACGCGGCCGCAGATCGCCGGCAGGCAGTTCTTGTCCTTCAGCACGCGGCAGCCGCCGGCGAAGTCCCCGACGGCCACACGGGCCAGGAACCCCGGGATGTCGATCTCCACCGGACAGTTGCCGACGCAGAGCGGCTTCTTGCACTGGATGCAGCGCTTCGCCTCCTCGATCGCCGTCTCCGCCGCGTACCCCAGCGCGACCTCGTCGAAGTTGTGCCGGCGGATCTCGGGCGGCTGCTTGGGCATCGAACGGCGGACCAGGTCGAGCTTCTTCTTCTCCTCGGCCATCGGCTACCGCTCCTTCCAGCTGCAGGAGTGCGCGTCCGGGTGGTGCGGCAGCGCGGCCGGCCGACTGGTCATGAACGGCAGGACCTCCTCCCGCAGGTAGGTCTTGCGGCGCTGCAGCAGTTCCGCCCAGTCGACCTGGTGGCCGTCGAAGTCCGGCCCGTGGACGCAGGCGAACTGCATCGCGTCGCCGATGCGCACGCGGCACACGCCGCACATCCCCGTGCCGTCGATCATGATCGGATTGAGGGCCACCACCGTCGGCACCGCCGCCTCGCGCGTGGCGTCGGAGCCGCGCTTCATCAGGAACGTGCAGCCGTTGAGGAACACCCGGTGCACCGGCTCGCCCAGGCCCGCGAGGATCTCGGGCAGCCGGCCGGCGTGCCCCTTGAGCCCCTTCGAGCCGTCCCGCGTGATGAAGAACAGCTTGTCCGAGATCGCCCGGAACCGCTCCTCCCAGTACAGCAGGTACGAGCTGCGCGCCTCGAGCACCGTGACCACGCGGTTGCCCGCCTGGTGCAGCGCGCGGGCGACGGGGAACACGCTGCCGATGCCGTAGCAGCCGCCCACGCAGACCGCCGTGCCGTACTTCTCGAGCTTCGTGGCGTTGCCCAGCGGCCCGGCCACGGTGGGGATGGCGTCCCCGGCCTCCAGCCGCGCGAGCCGGTTGGTCGTGCTGCCGGCGTTCATCAGGATCAGCGTGACCGTCCCGAGGCCGGCGTCCCAGTCGGCCAGCGTCAGCGGGACGCGCTCCCCCTCCTCCTCGGCCCGCACGATGACGAACTGCCCCGGCTTCGCCACCGCGGCCACTGCCGGGGCCTCGAGCGTCAGCACGTGGATGTTGGGCACGATCATCCGACTGGCGAACACCCTAAACATGGTGCTTCCTCACGCTCACCCGGCACGGGTTCCGGGGCAGATGCTCGCCGTGACGCAGCGTCACGTGCAGCGCGCCCGCCGCCTGCTCCGGGTCGATCCGCACGCGCCAGACGCCCCGCAGGTCCGGCAACTCCACGGCCAGCTCGTCCCCCTCTTCCACCTCGGCCGCCCCCGCGTCCCGGGGGTTGAGCGCGACGACGCCGGCCGGGAACAACCGGTCCGCTCCCTCGACCCACGTCGTCAGCGGGAACCCGCGGTGGACGTGCTCGAGCGCGGTCGCGGTGAGCACGAACGGCGGCGCGCCCGCCGCCGGGGCCGCGGGCCGCGGCACCGCCAGCTCGCCGGAGCCCTCGTACGGCCGCGGTCGGCCGTCGCCACCGTCGGCCGGGAAGCCGGCGACGACCCGGGCGATCTCCGCCCGCACCGCCCCGGCGTCGGCGAAGTCGAAACCCGGCCTGCCCAGCTTCCGCGCGATCCGGCACAGGATCTCCCAGTCCGGCAACGCGTCCGCCGGCGGCGCCACCGCGCGCCGCACCCGCAGCACCCGTCCCTCGAGGTTGGTGCTGCTGCCGTCGACCTCGGTGAAGGCGGCCGACGGCAGCGCGAGGTCCGCCGGGCGGCCGAACGGCAGCGCGAGGATGTTCTGGTAGAGCACTCGGTCACACGTCCCGGCCAGCTCGGCCGGCAGCGTCTCGCCCACCAGGTGCAGCACCCCGTCTTCGCCCGTCCGCCCCAGGTTGCAGGCGTTCCAGCCGGAGACGACCGCCGGCAGCGACACGCCCCAGGCGCGTTCCAGCACGCTCCGCCACGCCGCGTCCGCGACCGGCGCGCCGCCGGGGAGCAGCTCGGAATAGGCGCCCATCCGCAGCGACCCCAGCAGGTTGCTCTCGGCCGGCAAGGCCACCACCCCGGCGCCGAGCCGCTGCGCCAGCTCGGCCAGCGTCTGCAGCAGCTCGGCGCTGCGGTCGTACTGCAGCAGCTCGGACCCCAGCACGATCACCGGCGCCTCGGCGGACCGCAGCAGCTCCGCCGCCGCGGCCAGCTCGTCCGTCCCCGGGGCTCCCCCGGTGGTCTGCGCCGTCGCCGCCAGCAGCCGCCGCAGCAGCTCCAGCTCCCCGCCCGGCGCGGGCCGCAGCCAACGCTCGGCGATCAGCGTCAGGTTGTGCGTCCGGGCATGCAGTGTGACGATCTTCTGCCCGCGGCGCGTGGCCCGGCGCAGCTCCACGCCGACCACGCTGCGGCCGAAGCGGGTGTCGAGGCCGACGCAGAGGATCACCGAGGCCCGACGCAGGTGGGCCAGCGGCGCGGCCCGGCGCAGCAGCCCGAGGTAGGCGTTGAAGCCGGCGCCGTAGGCCGCGCGGGCCGTGCAGTCCACGTCGTGCGTGCCCTGGACGACGCGCGCGAACCTCTGAGCGACGTAGAGATCCTCGTTGGTCAGGCACGGCGAGACCAGCATCCGGTACGCGCCGGGGCCGCAGGCCGCCAGCAGCTCCGCGGCCCGGGCCAGCGCGTCATCGAGCGTGAGCTCCGCGGCGAGCGAGCCGAAGGCGCGCGTGGGGCGCACGAGGCGCCGGGGCTCGTTGACCACCTCCGCGACGCAGAAGCGGCCGCGCACGCACAGCTGGCCCTCCCCCGCCTCGGGGTCCGCGTCGGGCAGGCTGCCGATCACCCGGTCGTCCTTGACCCGCAGCCGCATCCGGCAGCCCACGCCGCAGAACGGGCAGGTCGTGTGCTCCTCGCGGTCGGGCTTGCCCTCCCACTTGCGCGCCTTCTCGGCCAGTGCGCCGGTGGGGCAGACGGCGACGCACGCCCCGCAGAACTCGCAGCCGGCCTCGAGGTGCGTCCGCGCGAAGGCCGGCCCGACCACCGCGCTGCGTCCGCGGTGCTTGAAGCCCAGCACGTCCGCCACGCGGACCTCCTGGCACACGCGCATGCAGCGGCCGCAGAGGATGCACAGGTTGTGGTCGCGGTCGTAGAACGGGTCCTCGTCCTCCACGCGCAGCCCGCGGTAGTGCACCGGGTAGTCGATCGAACGCACCCCGAGCCGCTCGGCCACCTCCTGGAACTCGCAAAGGCCGTCCTTCGCGCAGTAGCGGCAGCCGGTGGTCACGCCGACCTTGCGGATCGTCGTCGAGAATCGCTTGCACTCGTCCTTCTCGTCGCAGACCAGGCAGCTCGAGGTGTGCTCGCTCATCAGCAGCTGCAGCACGTCCGTCCGCATCGCCTGGAGCTGCGCGGTGTCGGTCCGCACGACCATCCCCTCGGCGACCGGCGTGGTGCAGGCCGTGGGGAAGTTGCGGAACCCGTCGACCTCGACGATGCACATCCGGCAGCCGCCGTAGGGCGTGAGCTCCGCGTGCGCGCACAGCGTGGGGATCCAGATGCCCTGTTCGCGCGCGGCCTGCAGGATCGTGGCGCCCGGCGGAACCGCGTAGCGGACGTTGTCGATCACGACGTTCACGGCGGCACGCTGCTCGCTCATGTTGTGCTCCGGCGGGGCCCGAGGACCACGGCGTCGGCGGCCAGCGGGTCGTGCCGGCACACCTCGCAGCAGGCCCGGCACTTGATGCAGCGCTGCGGGTCGATGACGTGCGGCTCCGAGCGCGCGCCGTGGATCGCGTCGGTCGGGCAGATCGTCACGCACTGGCGGCACCCGTTGCACTTCGCCGGATCGATCCGGTAGTCGACCAGCTCCGTGCAGACCGCGGCGCGGCAGAACCTGTCGCGGACGTGCGCGAGGTACTCGTCGCGGAAGTAGCGCAGGGTGGTCAGCACCGGGTTCGGCGCGGTCTGTCCGAGGCCGCACAACGAAGCGCGGGCCACCGTCTCCGCCAAGTGCTGCAGCCGCGCCAGATCTTCGGGCTCCCCGCGGCCCGCCACGATCCGCTCGAGGATGTTCACCATGTGCCAGGTTCCGACCCGGCACGGCGAGCACTTGCCGCACGACTCGCTCTGCGTGAAGCGCAGGAAGTACAGCGCCAGGTCGACGACGCAGGTGTCCTCGTCGATGACGATCATGCCGCCCGAGCCCATGATCGACCCGGCGGCGGTCATCTTCTCGTACTCGACCGGCGTGTCGAGGAACTCCTCGGACAGGCAGCCGCCCGACGGACCGCCGGTCTGCACCGCCTTGAAGCGCTTCCACGACCCGCCGCCGATGCCCTCGATGATCTCGCGCAGGCGCATCCCGAGCGGCACCTCGATCAGGCCCGGACGGCGGATCGACCCGACCAGCGAGAAGGTCTTCGTCCCCGTGTTGCCCTGGACGCCGAATCCCTTGTACCAGCCCGCGCCGTGGCGGAGGATGTTCGGCAGCGAGCCCAGCGTCTCCACGTTGTTGATGATCGTCGGCTTGCCGAACAGCCCCTCGAGCGCCGGGAACGGCGGCCGGGACCGCGGCATGCCCCGCCGGCCCTCGATCGAGCACAGCTGCGCCGTCTCCTCGCCGCAGACGAACGCCCCCGCACCCTCCTTGATCGTCAGGTCGAAGGCGAAGCCGCTGCCCAGGACGTCGGCCCCCAGCAGCCCGCAGGCCTCCAGCTCCTCCTGCGCCTTGCGCAGGCGCGCGATGGCCAGCCGGTAGTCCGCGTTGATGTAGACGTAGCCGTGGCTCGCCCCGATCGCGAAGCCCGCGATCAGCAGCCCCTCCAGCACGCTGTGCGGGTCGCCCTCGAGCAGGCTGCGGTTCATGAACGCGCCCGGGTCCCCCTCCGAGACGTTGCAGATCATGTACTTCGGCGCACCCGGCGCGGCGCGGCACAGCTCCCACTTCCGGTAGGCCGGGAAACCGGCGCCGCCCCGGCCCCGGACTCCCGCCTCCTTGACCTCCGCGATGACCGCCTCGGGGCCCAGCGCCAGCGCGCGCACCAGCCCCTGGTACCCGTCCCGCGCGAGGTAGTGGTTGAGGTTCTCGGGGTCGATGAGCCCGCAGTTGCGCAGCACGAGCCGGACCTGGGGCTTGAACATCGGCAGGTCGAAGAACCGCGGGATCCCGTCCACCGTCTGCCCGGGCTCCCCCGTCCCGTCGCCGAAGTGCCCGGCGGCCAGCCCCGGCAGCGGGTCGTCCCGCACCAGGTAGGACTCGAGAATCCGTCCGGCACTCTCCGGCGTCACGTTGCCGTAGCTCACCCGCGGACGGCCCGGGACCTTCACGTCCAGCAGCGGCTCGAGGTAGCAGGGTCCGATGCAACCGACCTGCACCACCGTCGCCGGCCGTTCGAGCCGCTCGAGCGTCCGCCGTGCGGCCTCCAGCACCTCGAGCGCCCCGGCGGCGCGACCGCAGGTGCCGGAACCGACGAAGACCACGGGGACCGGGCTGTTCGCCAGCCCGTCCCACTCCCGGAGCGCCGCCCGTCGCCTCGCTTCGAAGTCACTCATGCTCTTCCATGACCTTCATCAACCTGGTGACCATCATCCGGCCCAGGGTCCGCTCGTTGACCTGGACCACCGGAGCGATCGCGCAGCAGCCGAGACAGTTGACCCGCTGGAAATCGAACCGCCCGTCGGACGTGCGCTGTCCGACGGAGATGCCCAGCTTCCACCCGACGGCGTCGCCGAGCAGTCGGCCGCCCTTGACGTGGCAGGCCGTCCCCATGCAGACCTTGATCGTCTTGCGTCCCGGCTCCGTGAACCGGAACCGGGGGTAGAACGAGGCGACCTCGTACACCTGGTTCTCGGAGATCCGCAGGAACCCTGAGGTCCGCCGGACGGACTCCTCGGAGAGAAAGCCGAACCGCTCCTGGAGCCGCACGAGGATCGGGATCAGCTCGCTGCGCGCGGCGCGGAAGCCCTCGAAGACCCCACGGTAGTCGTCGTCGGCCATGGCTCGCCTTCCCCCGACGCCCGGGTGTCCGACCCGCGCGTCAGCCGTGCTCTTCCGGCTCCCGCGCCAGGAAGATGCAGTCCGTCACCTCCACCTCGCCCTTCACGACGTCCTCGGCGAACGCCAGGCAGGTGGGCGCCCCGCAGCAGCCGCAGTCGATCTGCCGCAGCTTGCCGAAGATCCGATCCCGCTCCTGCATCCGCTTGATCGACGTCTCGAGGTCGGTGTCGAAGAAGCGGGCGGGACGCGGCGGCACCGCCCGCTCCTGGAAGAACTTCCCCTCCGCCAGCCCGCGTTCGATTCCCGCGGGGTCGATCGCCACCGGCCGCCGGTAGCGTTCCCGCTGCTTCTGGCTGTTCGCGCGGGCCACGTACGGGTTCTCGACGGTGAACGGCCCGCTCAAGCACCCCATCATGTGGGCCGTTGCGTCGATGAACTGGATGTTCCGCAAACGGGAGTTCTCGATGTCGTCGAGGATCTGCATCACGTCGTTGAGGCCGGCCACGGCCAGCACGTTGTCGGCCTGATCGAGCTTGGTCAGGCAGTCCGAACGGTCCGAGCCCGGGTTGAAGGTGAAGTCCTCCGGCACCTGGCTGGGGTCGAAGTCCTGCTTGAGCACCGCCACGTGGGGGTGCAGGACGCTGTACGCGTCCTTGATCGAGACGGCGCCGTCAAACCAGCTGCGCGCCTTCTCCGCCGGCTGGCGAATCGAGACGATCTTCGCGGAGCACGGGGCGATGTAGAACAGGCCGATCTCGTGCTCGGCCAAGCCCAAACGGGCCTCGATCTCCCGCTTCGCCTCGCGCGCCGCCAGTTCCCGCGGCACCTCGATCGGCACCAGCAACTCCACCAGGTCGGGGTACTTGACCTGCACCAGGCGGACGATCGTCGGACAGTACGAGGAGAGCAGCGGCCAGCGGCCCCGGTACTGCTTGAGGTACCGGAACAGCGCCACGGCCAGCGTCGCCGACGCCCGGTGCAGGTCGATCACCTCGTTGAATCCCAGCCGCTTGAGCGCCAGGTGGATCAGGTACGGGTGAATGCCCGGATCGAACTGGGCGTAGAGCACCGACGACGGGATCACGACCTTGTACTTGTAGCGCGCGTGGGACGGGCCGGACATCGAGTCCGTGATCGGCACCATGGCGCCCCGGCGGCAAACCCGGATGCACTCGCCGCAGTCGATGCAGGCCTCGTCCGAGATGCGCGCGATGCCCTTGCGGATGCGGATGGCCTCGGTCGGACATTGGCGCATGCACGCCAGATCCCCCACGCACCGCTCGGCGATCACGCGATGTCCATGGTAGAAGTGCGGCACGCTTCCCCCTGTCCAGGCCGCGGCGCGACCCGCTGCGACCACCACGCCGTCCCTAGCAGTCGAACCGGAGCTTCAACGTCGTCCCCCGACCCACCTCCGACAGCAGTTCCATGTCGTCCGCGTTGCGCCGGATGTTCGGCAGGCCCATCCCCGACCCGAACCCCATGGCGCGCATCTCCTCGGTGGCGGTCGTGAACCCCTCCTGCATCGCCAGCGTGATGTCGCGGATCCCCGGCCCCTCGTCCTCGACGACGAGGTGGATAACCGTGGGCGCCACGTCGAGCTTCACCATGCCGCCCCGCGCGTGCATCACCACGTTCATCTCCGCCTCGAAGGCCGAGATCGCGACCTTGCGGATCAGCCGCGGATCGAAGCCGATCTTCTTCAGGATCGACTTGACCTCCGTCGAGACGAACCCGGCGGTGGCGAAATTCCCCCCCTCGATCGGGAACTCCCGGCTCAGCAGGATCCGCTCCGGGCCCGTCGGGACGATCGACAGCCGGGCGGCCCCCGGCGAACCGCCCTGCCGCGCCGCATCGACACGCACGCATCGTACATGTCGAGCGGCGTCGTTATCAGCACGAGGTTGTTCTCGCGCGCGACCCGGACGCAGCTCTCCTTGGCCTTCTTGCCCCGGATGAACACCACCGCCTTGAACTCGGCCATGTGCGCCGAGATCACCGCCTGCTGCGTCGCCAACCCCGTCAGCAACAGCGAGTTCGGCCGGCCGAACGCCAGCACGTCGCTCATCAGGTCCGACGCGTACACCAGCTCGATGCTCGTCTCGAGCCGGTCCTCGCCCGCCAGCGTCGCCGCCTCCAGCACGTCCCGGAGAACGCCGATCGCCACCGGAACCCGACGACCGTCGATGTCCCCGGGCGCGCTGTGGTCGTTGTCCCCCACGGGACCCTACTTGGTCGCCAGGCCCAGCGCGTAGAGCTTGCAGATCAGCTCGAACGCCGGCAGCGGCGTCGTCAACAACGCGATCCCGTGCTTCGACGCCAGTTCGATCGTGTCCTGCGGCACGTTCTTGCCGCTCGTGACGATGATCGCCGACACGTCCACCAGGTTCGCCGCCGGCACGACGCTCTTGTGGGTCTGGACCGTCACCCACAAGTTGCCCGACTTGGCCCCCGCCATCACGTCGCTCAACATGTCCGACACGAACACCCCGTTCGCCTCCCGATGCTCGAACCGGCTCAACGCCTTCAGCTCCAGTTTCTCGATCACTTCCTTGGTGTTCATCCCATCTCTCCCCTGCTTCGTGCCTCGATCGCCGCCGCGCTCCGCCGGACCCTCACAGCAACTGCTTGCGCTCCACGTTGGGGTCGGCGGACAACACCCCCACGTCGTGCAGGAACTCGCCCCGACACCGCGAGATGAACGGGATCATCTCGTGGAACGGCACCACCAGGACCTTCGAACGCGAGACGTCCCGCCGCTGGTTGAAGTAGTCCGTCAACGCCTCCAACTTCCCCGGCGCGAACGGCCTCTGCTTCGACTCGGGCAGATGGCCGAAGGCCACCACGAGCCACGTCTGCTCCGCCTGCAACTCCTGCTGCAGCCGACCGACCCGGCACTCCTCGAGGCACTCGGTGCAGTACAACAGACCCATCAGCTCCGACAGGTCCTCGACCCGACCACACGTCCGACAACGCAGGTCGAACCTCAGCGACTGGGCGTTCTCCACCGTGCGCCAGGTGCACCGTCCCTCGCGGTACTCGTCGAGCGCGTTTTCCTCGTCCGCGAAATGCGTCCTCACGTCCATGCAATGCGGACACCGCTCGAACACCACGAACCCGAACCGCACGTTCGCCATTTCCCACTTGTGCGCACACTCAGGCATGCGGACGCATCACTCCTTCCCACCGCGCGCCCGGTCGTCGGGCAAAACGACGCGGTTCGCTCGCAGAGCTGTGGACGAGACGTCTGGACGAACGACGGGTCGCCGGACGCGCGGAATCGCCTCCCACGCCGGCAGGAAAGACCCGAGCCCCCCGACTTCCAACACGGCGCCTCCCCCCTTCGACGGACCAAGCCGCCGTGGCGCCCCCCCCCTGGACGAACTCGCTTCCGCTGCACGCCCTGCCGGCCCGGCCGACACGGCTGCAACCGTCCCAGGCTACGGTCCGGGTCGCGGGTGCGTCAAGCAAAAAGTCGGACGAGCGAGAAGTCGGACGAGGCTGCGCCAGCCGTCCGGAGCCCGCGACTCCCCGGCCCTCGGGTCAGTACGTGTTCGCCCCGACCGCGTCGATGTCGATGTACGTCGGACCGGCGCCGGTGGTGACGGTCGCGAAGCACAAGGTGACCTGGTCGGTGCCCGGCGGCAGCGCGAAGGCGTGCCCGCCGGTCAGCGACTGGACGTGGCGCGGCAGCCACCCGGCGGGCACGTCGAGCGTGGTGGAGAGCGAGGGCCGACCGGTGGCGTGGCTCCAGCCCAGCGCATCGCGGTAGTGCAGGTCCAGGATGACCTGCGCGGCCGACGACCGGACGTAGCCGGTGACGGCCAGGTGCGCGCCGGAGACGGCGAAGGCCGGCGAGCAGAACCAGTAGGTTCCGGCGCCGGTGATCGTGAGCCGCAGGTAGTACTGGTTGACCGGGGCTCCGCCGAAACCCTCGGCCGGACCGCCCCGCACCACCTCGAACGCGGTCCCCGTCCCACCGCCGGCCCAGCCGCTCGTGGACACCTCGAAGTCGCCGCCCGCCAGCAGGCTGTTGCGCACCGTGACCCGGCCGAGCACGTCGCGCGGGGAGTCGGGCGTGAAGCCGAGCCCGATCCGCTCGGCGTCCGCGTCGCCGCACGTCTCGCCCGGCGCGTAGTCCCACAGCATCCAGTGCAGCACGGCGACCGCGGAGGCGGAGGCGGCCTGGTCGAGCAGCCCGTCCACCGTGTTGCGCTGCAGGTCCTCGTCCATGCCGTTCTCGCACCAGATGCCGCCGATCTCGCCGATCAGCGCGCGCGCCGCGGGGAACGACGTCCGCAGCGCGCCCAGCGCCGCCGCGAGGTCGGGGTTGTGCGAACGGTCGGGGTAGGAGTGGATGTCGACCCAGGTCAGCGGGCGGCCGGTCGCCGCGACGTCGGCGGCGAGCGCCGCGGCGTCGGACTGCCGCAGCACCGACATCCCGCGCTTGGCGTCGGCCACCGGCACCCGGGACAACAGCGCACGGTTCAGCACGCTCATCCCCGTCACGCCGTAGTCCGCCTCGTTGTGCAGGTCCCAGTACAGCACCGCGTTGCAGGCGTCGCCCGACTCGACCGCCTCCACCAGCTCCCGCGACCAGACCGCGACGTCCTCGACGAACGCCGACCAGCCGGCCGCCCCGTAGGCCCACTCCCACCAGCGGCGCGTGTCGCCCGCCGGGCCGTTCCAGTACAGCGCGTTGGGGCCGAGGGCCAGGATCACCGCGATCCCGCGGTCGCGGAACGCGCGCAGGATGACCGGCAGGTTGGCCGCCGCCGCCGCGAAGGCCGCCGGGTCGCCGACGTTGCCGCGCCCCTCCTCGAGGTGGATTCCCGCGTAGTACGGCAGCACCATGATCCGCACCACGCGGGTGCCGAGCGCCGAGAGCACCTCGAGGTCCCGGCGGAAGCCGGGCTCGGCGGCGCCCCAGTCGCTCCCGTACCACCCGCCGATGAAGCCCGGCACGGCGTAGTTGAAGCCGAAGGCGGTGGGGACCGGGGCCGTCGGGCCGGCACAGACCGAGTCGACCACGCACTCCCCCGCCGTGCCGCAACGGAACCGGGTCGGACAGGTCCCGCAGCTCCCTCCGCAATCGTCCGGCCCGCACTCGCGGCTCCCGCAACTCGGCGCACAACACGTCCCGCCGGCCAGACACACGTCGCCGGCCGGACAGCTGCCGCAACTGCCCCCGCAGCCGTCGTCCCCGCACGCCCGCCCCGCACAGGACGGCGTGCAGCAGCCGCCGCCCGCACCGCAGACGTCCCCCGCGGCGCAGCAGACGTCCCCGCACGCCGTGCCGGCGCAGGCGCACCGGCCGTCCGCTCCGCAACTCCACCCGGTCGCGCAGCCGGGAGCACAGCTCCCCGCGCAGCCGTCCGGACCGCACTCGCGTCCGGTGCAGTCGGGGACGCAGACGCACGCCCCCGCCGCGCAGTCCTCGTTGCGCGCGCAGGGCGTCTCGCACGAACCGCAGTGCAAGGGGTCGGTCTCCAGGTCGACGCACGCCCCGTAGCAGTTGGTCCGCCCGCCCGAGCACGACGAGGCGCAGACACCCTCGTTGCACACCTCGCCGGCCGCGCACGGCCGGTCGCACGCGCCGCAGTGCAACGGGTCGCTCGTCGGATCGACGCACGTTCCGCCGCAGTCGATCTGGCCCGGCCGGCACCCCGGCACCTCGGCCTCGGCCGCGTCGTCCAGCTCCCCGTCGTCCGCCGCCTCGACCCCGTCCGCGGCGTCGCCCGCGTCCGGGCGCGCCGTCGACTCCGCACAGCCCCCGCCGACGACCAGGACCAGCCAACACCAGCACCCCGAATGCACCGCTCGCATGCCGGCCTCCGCACCCGCTCAGTAGATCGGCGTGGTGCAGGTCCAGTCGAAGGACACCGCGTGCACCGTCGGGCTCAGCCCGTCCCGCTCCGTGTACAGGCGGATCTCCAGCTCGATGTGGTGGCCCTCGTCGAGCCCGTCGGGCGGGGCACCGGCGGGGATGTCCTGCGGCGATTCGTCCGGCGGCTCCTCCGCCAACGTGACCCACGCCGCGACGTCCAACTCGTCCAGCGTGTCGCCGGTGCGGCCGCGGATCACCACGCGCGTCCCCTCGGGAACGAAGGCCTCCCAGGCGATCCGATTCCAGCTCACCGAATACCCCGGACAGGCCTCGAAACGCTGCCGGTACCACCCCTCGCGCGTCGTGAACCGCCGCAGGTGGTAGCCCAGCATGTCGGAGTAGGTGTACGGATTGAGGCCGACCTGCACCATCTGCAGCCGCTCGGGATGCGACCCCGGCTCGACCACCGGCCGGCCGCCCGAGCGGTCGACGGTGTACTTGGTCACCCACCCCGGGCTGCTCGCGCCGCTGCCGCCCTCCCCCATGCAGACCGCCCAGACGTTGCCGTCGAAGTCGATCGCCGTGCCGGAGCAGGTCGCCGTCGGCCGCCCGCCCGGGTCGTTGGTCGTCGGCAACACCTCGAGGATCGACCCCGGCGCCGGGAACGTCGCCGGGTCCAGCAGCCACACCTCGGCCTTCTCCGTCGCCACCGCCCAGGCGTAGCCGTCCTCGTCGATCGCGATGCCGCGCATGCTGTCGAAGAAGTCGGCCGACGGCTCCTCGAGCGGCACCCAGCCGTCCGCGGTGCGGTAGCGCATCACCGAGGACGGCGTGGGCCCCATGAAGGTGACCCACACGTCGCCGTCGGCGTTGAGCGCGAAGCCGTAGGGGTTGCCCGGGATCTCGGGCAGCGGCGTGGTGCGCCCGGTGCCCGGGTCGAGCGTCCGCACCGAACGGTCGGGGCCGCCGCCCATGTCCCGGCACAGCATCCAGATCGTGAGCCGATCCTCGACCCCGGTGAGGAACCCGTACGGCGTGCACGGCGAGACGTCGACCGTCGCCAACAGGTTGCCGTTCCGGCCGTCGACCTTGTAGGCCCGCAGGTCGTCGTAGCAGCCGACCCAGGCGTGTCCGTTGAGGTCGAAATCGATGCCGCCCTCCGGAGTCGCGGTGACCGCCCGCGCCCCGCGGCAGCCCAACGCCTCCGACTCGTCCTCCTCCCGCGCCGTCCCCGGCTCGAAACCCCGCGTCCAGACCACGCACTCGTCCGTCGACTGCCCGGCGGACACGCCCCCCGAGCCGTCCGAGCGCGGGAGCGGCGTGGTGTCGCGCGAGGTGTCGATCGTCCCGTTGCCGTTGCGGTCGACGCACCGCTCGTCCAGCGCCGCGATCTTGGTCACGCTCGAGACGTCGTCCGCTCCGTCCGGGTAGTTGTGGGCCCGGTTGGCGACGAACACGTCGCCCGCCAGGTCGACGCTGGTGCGCGACGGGTCGGTGGTGTCGTCGTCCAGCCCCGCGTAGAACCGGCCCACCTCCCGCGGCGGATTGGTGAACGTGTCGATCTTCGAGACCGTGCCCTCGCCGGCGTTC
>CAZMRP010000036.1:0-16941 GCA_964568275.1 uncultured Myxococcales bacterium | reverse complement strand
CCCGAGGGAAGGCGTCGGCAGACACATCGAGGATCGCACTGCTGGCAGACCTCTCGCCTCTCGCAACCCATATCGCCGCCAACACGACCAGCCCTCTCGACACGGAGACCGCCCTTAGCGAGCTGAACGAAGTGCTGGACGCCCTCGAAGCCGAGTTCGGCGATTTGTACGCGTCCTTTACGGATGATGGAGTGTCAGACGGGACGATTGATTATCTTGTGTGGACCGAGTGGTTTCATTGCTCGCACTGTGGCACACCGCTCTCGTTCTATGACGCCCTTGTGGAGCACGGTGAGTCCGGACGACTCACGCGCTTCCCTTGCACGAGCTGCGGTTCCGACCAGGTCAAGCAGACGCTGCGACCGGTCATGGAGACCGTTTTCGACCCTGTGCTCAGGCGCGCCATCAGTGCCACGCGCACCACCCCCGTGATCGCGGTTGTGCGAACCCATGGTGGAAGCCGCGTTCGCCGTCAGGTCTCAACCGGGGACATGGCTCATCTGGAACGCGTGAGGACGTCTTTGGCGACAGCTCCGGTCCCTGTTGTCGAGATCCCCTTCATGCACATGACGCATGAAAGGAACGACCTGCCAGGCAAGGGGATCACGCACGTCCACCATTTCTACACCTGGCGCAATCTGCTTCTGATGAGCTACGTGTGGTCGCGACTCGAATCCCCGTGGTCCCGGTTCGTCTTTACGTCAGTCTGTGACCGACACGCGGTTCGGCGCAACCGATTCATCTTCAACGAGCACAATCCCAACGGGCGTGTGAACGGACCTCTCTCCAATACCCTCTTCGTTCCGCCATTGCAGGTCGAAATGAACGTCTTCTCTATCTTTCGGCGGAAGATAGACGACCTGCTCCGCACAGCTAGTGAGGGTCGCCCAGTTAGGATGCGCAGTAGCTTCATCACAACCCAGTCGGCCACATCTCTCAGTAACATACCCGACGCGGTTGTAGACTACGCTTTTGTCGATCCGCCATTCGGCGGCAACATCCTGTATTCCGATCTTAACATCATCGCCGAATCATGGCTCGGAGTGCGTACTGCCCGAGAGCCCGAAGCCGTCGTTGACGATTCGAGGGGCAGGGGCAAGGGATTCCTCGACTATCAGCACACCATGACGGCCTGCTTCCTGGAGCTCCAGAAGAAGCTGAAGCCGGGCCGCTGGATCACCGTCGAGTTTCACAACAGCTCAAACGCGATTTGGACGGCAATCCAGTCCGCAATCGGTGCCGCGGGGCTAGTCGTCGCCGACGTTAGGTTCTTTGACAAGGGTAGCGGTACTATACACCAGGATTCGAAGGCGTCTGCCGTAAAGAAGGACCTGCTCATCTCAGCCTACCGGCCGCGCGAGGAGTTCGAGCATGGGTTCGCGCTCACGCAGGGCAGCGCGGAGGGGGTTTGGGCATTTGTCGCCGAGCATCTGCGCAACTTGCCGCTGTTCGTGGCCGTAGGTGCAGATGCAGTTGGCGTTGTTCCGGACCGTACGGACCAGGTGCTGTTCGACCGAATGATCGGGTTTCATGTGCAACGGTCCGTTGCCGTGCCGTTGGGAAGTGCGGACTTCTTCGCGGGGCTCGGGAGTCGTTACCCAAAGCGGGACGGCATGTATTTCCTCGCGGATCAGGTCGCCGAGTACGACCGCAAGCGAACGTCCGTCAGCGAGCTGCGCCAGCTCGAGCTCTTCGTCAGCGACGAGGCCAGCGCCACGCAATGGGTGCGCCAGCAGCTCCAGGCCAAGCCTCAGTCCTTCCAGGACCTCCAGCCGCAGTTCATGCAGCACCTTCAGGCGTGGGCGAAGCATGAGAAGACGATCGAACTCAAGGAGATTCTAGCGCTCAACTTCTTCCGCTACGACGGCCGTGGCCCGGTCCCGAGCCAGATCCACAGCTACCTCTCCACGAACTTCCGGGAGTACAGAAACCTTGGCAAGGAGGATCCGGTGCTGCGGGCCAAGGCCGAGGATCGCTGGTACGTGCCCGATCCGTCGAAGGAGGCGGACCTGGAGAAGCTGCGCCTGCGCACGCTGCTCAAGGAGTTCGAGGACTACCGCTCCTCGACTAGCCGCAAGCTCAAGCAGTTCCGCAGCGAGGCGGTCCGCGCCGGGTTCAAGCACTGCTACGACAGCCAGGACTACCAGACCATCGTCGACGTCGCGGCCAAGCTCCCGGAGCAGGTGATCCAGGAGGACGAGAAGCTCCTCATGTACTTTGACGTCGCCACCATGCGACTGGGGGTGGAGGGATGAGCGACCAGTGGTCTTGGCCCGGAGCACGGTGGTGGAAGTGCGACTTCCACATGCACACTCCCGCCTCCTATGACTTCGTCAACCGGGATACCGTCACGGCAGCGGAGTGGGTAGCCGCAGGGCGAGCGGCCGGGCTCGACGCCGTCGCCATCACGGATCACAACACCGGGCGGCTCGTGGAGGACATCAGAACGGCTGCCGGTGATGGGGGCCGCGCACTCGTCGTATTTCCCGGAGTCGAGCTTACGGTCAACGGTGGGATCCACTTGCTGATTCTGTTCCCGCCGGACCGCGACGGCGACACGGTCACCGCTTTGCTCGGCAAGTGCGATGTTGCCGACGACCAGAGGGGCAAGCCAGAGGCGCTGGCTAAGTGCACCTTCGAGCAGGCCCTGTGTATCGCCAACGAAGCTGGACGCAGGGGGCTCTGCATCGCGGCGCACGTTGACGATGGCAAGGGCATTCTCAAAGAGCTTGTCGAGGTGACCACTGCTGCCGACGGGACGAAGTCGTACGGCGGTTCCCAAACGCTGCAACAGGCTCTCAAGAACGAGCACCTCGCCGCGGTGGAGGCCAACATCGGCGATGAGGCGCTCCTCGCTTTCATCGATGGATCGAAGTCCGACTATCGGCGGCCGCTAGGGCGGCTTCCGCGACTGACGTTCTCGGACGCTCATGCCCTTGACCAGATTGGGCTTCGATTCACGTGGGTCAAGATGACCGCGCCTACCGCGGAGGGCGTGCGTCTCGCCTTCCTCGACGGCGATGAACAGTCCATCCGGCTCGGCGCTGCTGCTGAGTTCAATCCAAACATCCACGCGACGAATGTCATCGAGGGCATCGAGATACGCGATGCGCGCTACCTCGGTCGAGGAGGCCCGTTCGTTCTCCGATTCAATCCATGGCTGAACGCCATCATCGGGGGGCGTGGCACCGGCAAATCAACGATCATCGAGCTACTGCGAATCGTAGCCGATCGCGAGAACGAGATCCCGCCACGTCTTCGGGAGGAGTTCGCGAAGTACCGTGCCGCCTACCAGTCGCGGGATGATACCGGCCTCCTTGATGCCCAAGCGAAGCTCTCACTCTTCTACAGGAAGGAAGCCGCACGCTTTCGGATCGATTGGAGCCTTGCAAGTGGCGTGCGGACCATCTTCGAGGACCAGGGCAACGAGACGTGGGGCCAGGTTGAGGGTGACATCAAGCAGCGCTTCCCGGCACGGATCTACAGTCAGAAGCAGGTCTTCGAACTCGCCCGTGAGCCGCTCGCACTCCTTCACGTGATCGATGAAGCGGAGGACGTAAATCGCCTCGGGTGGGATGAGGAGTGGCGCGGAGTCGAAGCCGCCTTCCTGTCGCATCGGGCAAAGGTCCGCGAACTCCAGGCGGGCCTCGCCGATGAAGGCCGGCTTCGTGGCGAGCTCGATGATGTGAAGCGGCGCCTCCAAGTATTCGAAGCTGCAGGCCATGCTGACGTGCTGAAGACGTACCAGCAACGGCTGCGACAGCGCCGAGCCGTAGACGGGTGGGAGGGGGCATGGGCTGACGCCTCAGACCGGCTTCGTGCGTTTTCCCAGTCCGTCGAGGCCGCCGCCATTGAGGCCGATGCGTTCGTTGCTGAGAGCGAAGCGGACGCAGGGCTTCTTGAGGCCACGTCGGCCGTGCAAGAGCAATTCCGCGTCGTGAGAACCGAGATCGAGAAGCTCGCCGATAAGGCGTCAACCATCGCTGATGAGTGGAGGACGACGAGAGCCTCACTGAAGTGGACCACGGCAGTCGCGGCGGCGATTGACGCGTACGAAGCGCTGAAGAAGAGGCTGCAAGAGGAAGATGCAGGCGATCCGAGCGAGTACGGCCGATTGGTGGAAGAGCGCCAGCGCTTGGAGGAGAAGCTCAAGGGGTTCGACCGGAAACGCGAGGAGATCGCCGCGGAGGAGGCGCTTGCCAGCGGCAGTCTGACGAGGCTGACGGAGATGCGCCGGGATCTTACCAAGCGGCGTACGGACTTCCTCGGCTCGGTGATTGGAGCCAATCCCTACGTGCGGATCGACGTTACACCGTTCGGCGCAAAGGAAACGGTGGAGGCCGAGATCCGGAAGATGCTCGGCAGAGAAACGGGTGGCTTTGAGAAAGACATCGGGACCATAGACGACCAGGACAGCCTCGTTGCGCAGGTGTACTCCACGGGGTCGGTGGAGGACGGTCTAATCGCGGTGAAGCAGCGCATTCGTGAGATCGCCTCCGGTGGTGCTGCTGCCCAGAACGTACGTGACAAGCGGTTCGTGACCCACCTTGCTGGCCTCCGTCCAGAGAACCTTGACCGACTCGACTACTGGTTTCCCGAAGATTCGCTGCAGGTGCGCTACAGCACGACGTCGGATGGCAACAACTTCCGGTCAATCCAGGAAGGATCGCCCGGGCAGAAGACAGCTGCATTGCTCGCCTTCCTCCTGTCCTACGGAACGGAGCCAATCATCCTCGATCAGCCAGAGGACGACCTCGACAACCACTTGATCTATGGGCTCATCGTCACGCAGCTCAAGACCATCAAGCGGGACCGACAGGTCATCGTCGTGACCCACAACGCAAATATCGTCGTGAACGGCGATGCGGAGTACGTCGCCGCCTTGGATGTTCGGGGCGGCCAGACAAGGGTAATCAGCGATGGCGGCCTGCAGGAGGAATCAGTCCGCACGACGATCTGCAACATCATGGAAGGGGGAGAACAGGCGTTTGAAGCCCGCTACCGCCGAATCCGAGGAGGCCGCCGTGCTGAGGGATGAGGCGTAGCGATGTCGAATACGACGACCACAGGGACATGGGCTTGGCTTGAGGACGGCGGTCACGCCTGCAAGATCCTCGATCAGTATGAGATCTGGGGTCGGCGGGTCGTTGACGTATGGATTCCGGCTCAAGACGTCGTTGTCCGTGTCTCCAATGAGCGCCTCCGAAGCTTTGACGGCGGGCCGCACGGTTCACCGGGATCGCACCGTCTAGCCTACGTAACCGCGGCCGCACGCATCGCCGATGCGCTGGAGCGGGACGCGCTGGTTGCGCCCATCGAGACAACGGTCATCCCGCTGCCACACCAGATCCACGCCCTGTCGCGGGCGATGGCCGGCGACCGCGTGCGCTACCTCCTGGCCGACGAGGTCGGCCTGGGCAAGACGATCGAGGCCGGGCTCATCATGCGGGAGCTGAAGATCCGCGGGCTCGCTCGTCGGATACTTGTCGTTGCACCGGCCGGGCTCGTCACCCAGTGGGTTAGCGAGATGCGCACCCACTTCAACGAGGACTTCCGGCTGGTTATCCCGGGCGACTTCTCCGCGTGGAGGCAGATCGCTGCCGTGGACGAGGGCGAGAACCTCTGGCGCTTCCACGATCAGGTGGTTTGCCCGGTGGATTCGGTCAAACCGCTCGACGGTCGGCGCGGTTGGACCCACGAGCAGCTCACTCGCTACAACCGAGAGCGGTTCGAAGATCTGGTCACGGCGGGGTGGGATCTCATCGTCGTCGACGAGGCCCACCGACTCGGTGGCAGCACCGAACAGGTGGCGCGCTTCAGGCTGGGCGAGGCGTTGTCTCAGGCGGCGCCATACCTCCTCCTGCTGTCGGCCACGCCCCACCAGGGAAAGACCGACGCCTTCCGGCGATTGCTCAGCTTCCTCGACCACGAGGCGTTCCCGGGTGACGACACGATCAGCCAGGAGACCGTCGCCCCCTACGTCATCCGCACCGAGAAGCGCAACGCCATCGACGCCGACGGCAACGCCCTCTTCAAGCCGCGGCGTACGCAGCTCGTGCACGTCGACTGGGCGAACGAGCACCAAGACCAGAAGGTCCTGTACGACGCGGTCACGGACTACGTGCGCGAGGGGTACAACCAGGCGCTGCGCGAGAAGAAGACGGCCATCGGCTTCCTGATGATCCTGATGCAGCGGCTGGTCACCTCGAGCACGCGCGCCATCCGCACCGCGCTGGAGCGCCGCCTCCAGGTCCTGAAGCTGCCGGAGGGGCAGCTCAGCCTCTTCCCTGAGGACGTGGGAGAGCAGTGGGCCGGGCTCGACTCGCAGGAACAGATGGAATCCATCCTGACGAGCCGCCTCAAGGGGCTCAAGAACGAGCGCGCCGAGGTCGAGCTCCTGCTCTCCGCTGCCCGGCGCTGCGAGGCCAAGGGCCCCGACGTGAAGGCACAGGCACTCCTCGACTTCATCCACAAGCTGCAACGCGAGGAGGGAGACGCCGATCTCAAGGTCCTCGTGTTCACCGAGTTCGTGCCGACCCAGCAGATGCTCGCGGAGTTCCTCGGTGACCGCGGGTTCAAGGTCGTCTGCTTGAACGGCTCTCTGAACCTCGACGAGCGACGTCATGTCCAGCGGGCCTTCTCGGAGGACGCGCGGGTGCTCATTTCCACCGACGCCGGCGGCGAGGGCCTCAACCTCCAGTTCTGTCACGTCGTGTTCAACTACGACCTGCCCTGGAATCCGATGAAGCTGGAGCAGCGTATCGGTCGCGTGGACCGCATCGGGCAGACCTACGTGGTCCGGGCGCAGAACTTCGCTCTCGAGGACACCGTTGAGCTACGCGTGCGCGAGGTGCTGGAGGAGAAGCTCGAACGCATCCTCGAGGAGTTCGGCGTCGACAAGCTGGCCGACGTTCTCGACTCGGAGGAAGGCGGCGTCGACTTCGACCACCTCTACATGGCCGCGGTCCTCACGCCCGCCGAGGCAGAGGCTCGCGCTGCCGAGCTTGCCGAGCGCGTCCGCGAGCGAGCACGAGCCGCAAAGGATGGGTCCAAGCTGCTCGGCGCCACGACGAGCCTCGACCCGGCGGCCGCTCAGAAGATCGCCGAGGGGCAGGTGCCGTACTGGACCGAGCGCATGACCGTAGCGTATCTGCGCTCCCGGTCGGAGCACGGAGCCTCAGCCGAACCAGACGACGTTGGGTATCGCCTGCGCTGGCCTGACGGCGCCACCCACGAGCGAGCTGTGTTCACACGTCGGGATGCGGAGCAAAGCGGGACGACTCTCCTCTCGCTGGAACATCCCGAGATCCGATCGCTCGTGACGCGTCTGCCCGTGTTCGCACCCGGGCAACCGCTGCCCGGGATCGCGCTGGACGGGATCTCGGACAAGGTGACCGGCACGTGGTCGCTCTGGAAGATCGCGCTGCGCACTGCCGAGAGCAGAGCGTTGCGCATCCTGCCGCTCTTCATGAGCGACGAATCCAGGGTTCTGGCTCCGACCGCTCGTGCCATCCTGGATCGTCTGGTCGAGATCGAACAGGGTGCCTTGCCCATCGTTCCCGCGGCTTGTCACGGGGACGAGGCGCGAGCCCTCTACGACCGCTCCCGCGGCCAAGCCGAGGCGCATGGCCGGTCCCTGTTCGAGGAGCTCACGGCCGCCCACCGCGAGCGGCTTGAGCGAGAGCGCGAGAAGACCAAGCGTGCGTTCGCTGCGCGGCGACGTGCGGTCGAACGCATCGGGCTGCCCCAGGTGCGCAAGCACCGACTTGTCGAGATCGAGAAGGACGAAGCGGAGTCCGCGGCGCGACTGAAGTCCATGGCGGACGTCATCCCGGAGCTGACAGCGCTGGTCATGGTCCGCATCCTTCCCATCGGGGGGGCTGCATGACCGGACGGCACCCACACGGGAAGCGCGGGCTGGGCTGGCGCGAGCCAATCCTCAAGCACTTCACCTCCGAGATCGCCGCGGCAACCCGGTTGACCGTCGTCGCCGACCCGGATCTGCTTCTGACCGAGCAAGAGGTCATCGATGCCCTCCGGGAGCGCGGCTACGACATGGTGCCGTTCGACGACCACGTGGCGTTCCGGTTCGCCTACGAGAGCCGCTACCGTCGCTACTGGGACCGGGGAGACAAGACGAACCTGGTGGTCGTCTTGCGGACGCCGCGCGACGACCTGAGCTGCCTTCCGTTCGATCTGCTGGAGCAGGCGAGGAGGCACGAGCGCTGCCTGTCATTCACGATCGGTGCGCTGTTCCCCAATCTCGTTCCCACCATCGTCGGCGAGCTCGACCGAGCTGACTTCGATGCGCTGTACGAGGCGCAGCGCCAGCAGGAGTCCGGGCCCCTCGGTGTCAACGACACCAAGGACTTCATCCTCAGGCATGTCTTCGAGGTCGCGCCCGAGCTCATCAAGAAGCCCGCGGACCTGCTGCACGTGCTTCTCCGTCGTCACTACTGCGGCAGGAGCTTCCCAGCGTCTCTCGACGAGCGCTTCGTCCACCTACTCGTGAAGAGCGGCCGATGGGCGGACTGGCCGCTCGAACAGATTGTGCCGAGCCGCGCGGCGTTCCTCGCCTTCCTTCAGGAACGCTGGCCGCTCTTCCTGAAGAGGCGAGCGGCACGGCCGGATGGCGTGCGGGAGCCCGAGACCCCGTACGGGCTGCGCTTCCAGGGGCCGGTCGACCTTCCGTTCGACCACGACGACGTCAAGATCTACATCGACAACCTCTTCCTCGAAGGCCACCTCGTGCCCACAGACCAGGTGGCCCGCAAGGACATCACCGACCCGTGGATGCTGGTCGGCGTCGCAGCGGAGGACGAGGCCACAGGCGAGGTCGAGCGTTTCAACCGCCTCTCCGAGCGTGTGAAGAACGAGCTTCCTGGGCCGGAGGCCGACCATCGAGCGTGGAGCGAGTACTCGCGGGTGTGGGCCGAGTGGGCCGCAGCGCGCTGGCAGCACGCCGACCATCTACCGGCGACGATGCGGTCCATCTGGGAGACGCTGCACGATTCCGTCGAGGCGGCGTTCGCCGCCTGGGTTTCAGATCACTACGCATCCCTTCACAACCTGTCGTTCGTGAAGCGGCCCGTGATGGTCCATCACGTTCCCCACCACATCGCACGCGGGTTCACGCCCACGGGCGCCGGGCCGACGAAACGGCACGCTCTGCTGGTCGTCGATGGGCTCGCGCTCGACCAGTGGGTGCCGGTCCGCAACGCCCTCCGCGCGCAGCTCGCGACCGACATCCAGGTGGACGAGGACGTGGCCTTTGCTTGGGTTCCGACGCTCACCGGCATCTCGCGGCAGTCGATCTTCGCTGGCGAGCCCCCGTTCCTGTTCGGGGGGAGCCTGGGATCCACGCACAAGGAGCCCGACCATTGGCAGCGCTTCTGGGAGGAGCGCGGGGCGAACCGGCAGGAGATCGGCTACGCCTGCCAGAAGAAGCAGGAGCCGGACGCCGCGTTCTTCGACCGCGTGCGGACCATCGTCGACCACCCCAAGATGCGTCTGCTGGGCGCGGTCGTAGGTACCGTCGATCAGTCGATGCACGGGGTGGTGACCGGCGCACGCGGCCTGCAAAGCGTGGTGCGGGACTGGGCCCAGAGCGGAGCGCTCGCGCGGCTCATCACGAGTCTCCTCGATGACGGCTATGAGGTGTTCGTCACCGCCGACCACGGCAACATCGAGGGGCTGGGGATCGGCAAGCCCAATGTCGGCGCCGTGGCCGACGAGCGGGGCGAGCGCGTTCATGTCTTCGCGGACGAGCTGACCCGAGAGACCGTACGTGCGCAGTACCCCGGCAGCCTCGCTTGGCCGCAGATAGGACTGCCGGACACCTACCACGCGCTGCTCGCTCCCGGACGGGGAGCCTTCATCCACGAGGGCAAGACCACCGTGGCTCACGGAGGCATTGCCTTGGAGGAGGTGCTCGTTCCCTTCGTCAGAATCCAGAGGGGGGCGGGATGACGGAGCGGCGCAGCATCGGAATCGATCGCCGAGTCGACGTGGAGTGGCTCGATGCCGTTGCGGGGCAGGTCGCCGCTGAGGCAGAAGAGCCGGCGATCCGCGAGGCGATCTTCAAGCTCCTCGATGGCGTGGTCACGGGCGGGAACAAGCGAGGCACGGCATGCCACAAGACCATGAGCGTGCTCTCGCGGACCTGGGTCAACGTCAGCCCGGAGACGCGTCCCCTGCGTGATCGTGCCGCACGCCTCCTGCCCCAGCTCACGAAGGCGCAGCGACTGGGCCTGCACTGGGCTCTCCTCACGGCGACCTACCCGTTCTTCGCCGACGTGGCGACGAACACCGGCCGCCTGTTGGCTCTCCAGGGCAACCTCAACCTGGCGCAGCTCACCCGCCGAATGCGTGAGGAATGGGGCGACCGCTCGACCATGACCAGGGCGGTCCAGCGCGTAATCCGATCCATGGTCCAGTGGGGCGTCCTGGCCGACAGTGACCAGCGCGGCGTCTACGCGGGCGCCAAGGAGCCCATCCCGGTTCCATCGACGGTGGGAGAGCTGCTGCTGGAGGCGCTGCTCATGCGCCACGACGGCGAAAGCCTGCCCGTGGATCAGGCGCTGCGCCACCCATGCTTCTTCCCGTTCCACGTCGAGCTGCGGGCCCACCAGCTTCGGCGCTCGGCGCGGTTCGACGTGCATCGCCAGGGCCTCGATGTGGATGTGGTGACGCTCGTGCGCACGCGCACCGTCGGTCGGGAGGAAGCGCGACAACTCGGGCTGAACCTGAAGGAGTAGTTGAAGATGGGGCACATCCGCCTCGGCAAGCTGCCAAGGACCCGTCGCTGGAAGGAGGTCATCGACCTCATCGGCGGTGGGGCCAGCACCGCTGCCGTGGCTGGAGCCACCCTCGACGCGGCTGACCAGGAGCTAACGTCAGCGGCCGACGACGCCGGCGTCGTCCGCACGGTCTGGCTCCTGACGCAGCTCCCCGATGCCGCCCGTGCCGAGAACTTCGGCGAGGCGCTCCGGGAACTCGGGCTGAACGTCTCGGATGCACCCACGAGCGCCGAGATTGCCTCGGCGTTCACCGAGGCAGTCGACCGCCACATCGACTCGCTGCGGGCCAGGACCGACCTCGGCGAGATGGCCCAGATGGCCGCCGTCGAGTCTCTCGCCGGGACACTCCGCGAGAGGACGGCCAGCCTCTTCGGCACCAGCGCCGACGACGTGAAGCGCGAGATCGGCAAGCTGGCGACGGAGAAACAGTTCGGGACCTTCGCCCGCGACTTCTTCGGCCGCTTCAGCGAGCGGTTCCTCACCTACTTCGTCGACCGCGAGCTGCCGCGGCACGTCGGCCCGGATGGACGGTTCGCGAGCAACAGCCAGAGGGAGGAGTTCAACAAGGCGCTGGACCTGCACTGCCGGCAGGCCTCGAAGATCGTCGAGTCGTTCGCCGGCGGCTGGTACTCCAAGGCGCGTTTCGAGCAACGGCTGACCGAGCCTCAGGTCGCTCGCTTCGTCGCCTACGCGCTGAAGAAGGTCAGGCTCGAGCTGAAACGGGGGGCGTCGGAATGAGCACGCGCCCCGAGCACTGGATCCTTTGCGGTGGCGCGTCACACGCCGAAGCGCCGGCGGACGCCCTGCGTCTCGCCGCGTCCGGTGACAGCAAGAACCTCACCGTCGACATCCAGGGGATCACGAAGGCGCTCACTGGACAGGTGCCACCGGAGTTCCGTGACCTCATCCTCATCGCCGCCTATGTCTTCGCTGCCGACCAGGCCTTCTCGCGAGGGGCGTCCGACGACACGGACATGGGCGACAAATGGCGCCGCTCTTTCCGCTTCGTGATCGGGGTCGAGCGACCGGACCTGTGGTCGAGTCCCGAGATGCAGCGGCTGCTGGAGAGCACGCTCAGCTTCCTGTCGGACGACTACTACGCCTTCGAGTTCGTGAAGGGCACGGATCGTCCATCGGAACAGCTCTGCCTGTCCACGCCCAAGGGCGAGCCCCTCATCTCCTGGGACCACATCAGCGAGATCGTCCTCTTCTCTGGCGGCCTCGACTCGCTCGGTGGCGTGGCCGACCAGTTCATGCGGCAGGAACACAACGTCATCGCCGTGAGCCATCGATCGGCCGACAAGACCTACTCCACGCAGCGGTGGTTGCTGGAGGAGATGCGCAAGCTCGCGCCGAAGCGATCACTGCCGCACGTCGGGATCCGGGTACACCGCCACGAGGCGCGGCTGCGCACGGAGCGCACCCAGCGATCGCGCTCCTTCTTGTACGCGGCCATCGCCGGTACCGTGGCGCGGCTGGTTGGGCTGCGGCACATCTCGTTCTACGAGAACGGGCCCATCGCCTTGAATCTGCCGATCTCCCGCCAGTTGGTCGGCGCCAGGGGAACACGAACGGCCCATCCCAAGGTGCTCCGCGGCTTCGCCGACATCCTCAGCCGCGTGTCCGGCGAGACCTTCGAGGTTCGGAACCCCTTCGAGCTGAAGAGCCGAGCGGAGGTGATCCAGCACATCGTCGCCTGCGGCGCCGGCGACCTGATGAAGAAGTCGGTGAGCTGCGCCTACGTCACCAAGAAAGGCCGGTCGCAGATCCAGTACCCGCACTGCGGCGTGTGCTCGCAGTGCGTCGATCGGCAGTTCTCGTTCCGCGCTGCGGGGCACCAAAGCCTCGATTCGGACGAAGGCTACGAGGTGCATCTGGTCCGCGACGAGTGGACCACCGAGCACGCCCGCGCCATGCTGCTCGACTACGTCGACGCGGCCTCGCGCTTCTCCCGCTGCACGAGCAAGGAAGAATTCCTGTCCCTGTTCGGCGAAGCCACCCGCGCTGTGCAGGGTCTCTACGAGGGGATGAGCCAGGACGCCGAGCGGATCGCTCAGGCAGTCTTCGAGCTGCACAAGCGCCACGGCGACGGCGTCATGCGCGTAGTCTCCGACCTGTTCGCCCAAAGTTCGGCTTCGCTGTTGCGGGGCGACGTCGCGCCGCATTCCGCGGTGGCGCTGCTGTCGAAGGCTGGGCTCGAGCGCTGCGGGGTCAAGGTGGGCAATCCGACGCCCGATCCAGATCCTCCGCCCGTCGCGCCATGGACCGGCAGCGAGTACATGTTCCGCAAGCAGGGCGACATGTGGCTCGTGCGGTACCGCGGCGGTGAGATCTACCCCGTGACGGACAACAAGGGCATGGTTCACATCCACACGCTTCTGCAGCGCCCCGGGGACTACATCTCGACCGACACGCTCACCTCGATCTCAGAGGGACAGGACATAGCTCGGGACTCGCTACAGATCTCTCTGGACGCGACCGACGAGGCGGTCGCCTCGGTGAGGAAGTCGCTTCGGAAGCTCGAAGAGGAGATCGAGGAGGCCAAGGAGTTCTCCCACGACGACGAGGTCGCGCGGCTCGAGTTGCAGCAGGAGCAGCTCGTGACGTGGCTCGCCCAGGAGACCCGGCGCGGAGGCAAGGCCGGGCGCGAGCTGAAAGCCGTGAAACAATCCAGGGACCGCGCCTGGAAGAACATCGACCGCGCCATCGACGGCATCAAGAAGCACAGCCAGCCCCTCGCTGCCCACCTGGGTGAGGAGCTCGAGCGGGGCCACCTGGCTCGCTACCGCCAAACTGGGATCGCCTGGGAGCTGTAACCGAAGGACGGCCAATAGTCTGAATTTGCAGGCGATATTCCGTCGCCGACTGCCACGACACCAAATGTCGCCCAGGCGACGCCGAAAGTCGCGCCTCAGTCTTTGAGGAGGCAAGGTCGGTGTCCCGGTGACGGGCGCCAACCCGCGTTTCCTCCTCGGATCCGATTCGGAGGCGGACACGCGTGGCAGCAACGGCGAGCATCCGGCAGCAGATCAAGGGCAGGTCCAAGAACCTGCTCGACGCGATCCGCCGCCTCGAGCGCGCCGCCAAGGTACCCAAGGTCGCCATCCTGATCACGGGCGAGACCGGCACTGGCAAGGAGCTGGCCGCGCGCCTGGTCCACGAGAGGAGCGGGCGGAAGGGGGCGTTCGTCGCCTTCAACTGCGCGACGGTGCCCAAGGACCTGATGGACTCGGAGCTGTTCGGCTACGTCCGCTCCGCGTTTTCCGGCGCGTATCGCGACCACCCAGGCCTGTTCGAGCAGGCCGACGGCGGCACCCTGTTCCTGGACGAGATCGGGGAGATGCCCGCCGAGATGCAGGCCAAGGTGCTCCGCGCCATCCAGGAGGGCGAGGTCCGGCGTGTCGGCGACACCCGCGTGCGCAAGGTGGACGTGCGGGTCGTGACCGCTACCCACCGCGATCTGCAGGCGATGGTCGACGCCGGGGAGTTCCGCGAGGACCTGCTCTACCGGCTCAAGGGCTACGTGGTCTCGCTGCCGCCGCTCCGTGAGCGCGGCCGCGACATCGTGCTCCTCGCCCGCGAGTTTCTGCGGGACATCTTCCCGAGCAAGCGCATCAGCCTCGAAGCCGAGGCTGTGTTGCTGCACTACGACTGGCCGGGCAACGTCCGCGAGCTGCAGAACGTCATCCGCACGGCGGGCATCGACGCTGGTCGGACGGTCCTGCCGAAGCACCTGGTGGACATCGACGGTGCCGAGGACAAGAAGGCCAACGGCTCCCGCACCGACCTCATCCTCGATGTGATCGACCGGCTCGGCGCCGCCGCGCCCGCCGACATCCGCATCGAGACCTCGCTCACCCGAACCACGCTGCTGCGAACGCTCAACGACCTGGTCGCGGCGAGCGTGATCAGCCGGACCGGTGAGGGGCGGGAAACCCGCTACACCCGGGTCGAGGCTCCGCAGACCGAGGACGCGCTCACCGCCCGCCAGCGGCTCATCCTTCGCTACGCCGAGGACGCCGGGCGCATCACCCGCCAGCAGGCTGCCGAGGCCAGCGGCGCCGCCATCCGCACTGCGAGCCGTGACCTCGCCCGGCTCGTCGAGCTCGGCCGCCTGGTGCCCGACGGCAAGACCGGCAACGCCGCCGGCTACGTCCTCGCCACCAGCCCAAGAAGCCAAGTCACCGGGCCAACCGGCCCATCACCAATACCTGCTTGAGGAGGCAGACCATGAACAGCGAACTGATGTGCATCACCAACGACTTCGAGGGCAGCGCCCTCACAACCCTGACCTACCGGGGGCGACCGGCATGGATCGCCCGGGAGGTGGGCGCGGCCATCGGCTACAGCCACGGGGGCAAGCGCCTGGCCAACAAGATCACCGGCGACTGGTCGGACGAGTTCATCGAGGGCCACGACTTCTCGGTCCTGGCGGGCGACGAGCTGGCCGCCTTCAAGGCCCTGCTGGAACCGGGAACCGATTCGGTTCCCGGTCGCACCGCGGCCGTGCTGATCCTCTACGAGCCGGGCCTTCACCTCGTGCTCGCCAAGACCAACAAGCCGATCGGCCACCGGCTCAGGCGGTTCATCGTGGACGAGGTGCTCCCCCAGGTCGTCCGTGACGGGGCCTATCTTCCGGAGCGTCGGATTGTGGGAGGGCAGCTCGTCAGCGCCGACTGCTCCATCGTGGATGCTCGGGTTGCGCGCGAGCAGCGCCTGGTGCGGCGGCTGGAGCTGGACGACCGGAAGTTCAAGGTCCACACGCTCCACAGCACCATCGAGCACATCCAGGACAGGGTGTCGCCCGAGGCGATCACCAGCCTCCGGGTCGTGGCCGCCGAGATCGCCCTCGAGCGCGACCTCTCCGACCTCAAGCCTGCCGTCGGCTCGGGCTGGCTGCAGCCGTCCGAGATCGCCAAGCGGCTCGGTGTCTCGGCCAACCGCGTGGGCAGGGCGGTCAGCGCCCTTGGTCTCCGCGGCGACATCCCCGGCCTCGCGATGGCGATCATGAACAAGGCGCAGCACAGCGACCGCAACGTCGTCTCCTACCTCTACAGCCCCAAGGCCGCGCAGCAGATCGAGGACCATCTCCGGAGTGAGGGGCACCTTGAGCCAGCGGCCACCGCCGCCTGATCGCGCCCTACGCGCCCGCTTCAGCAGCCTGGCCAGCCTGCCTCGACCGCGTGGCTCTCGGCGCGACACGGGGCAACGTGGGCGCCCTGGGCGGGATCGTGACGCCCACCAGCTCCCCGAAGGCGGTGCGCTGGGCAGCGTGGTCCTCGAGCAGGGCGATGGCCCGGACCTTTCGCTCGGTGAGGTGCAGGCAGCCTTCGCTGCCGTCGAGGTCGTCGATGTACTCGACGATCTCCGGGGCGAGGCGCAGGAGCGTCATCACCTGGCTGACCCTGGCCCGGGTCACGTTGTGGTCGCGGGCGATCTGGGCCGCGTTCTTCACCTCGCCGGCGTCGATCATCCGCTGCCAGTCGCGGGCCCGGGTAAGCGCCTCGATGATGCGGGGGCGGCTGCGGCGAGCGGCGCGGGCGCGTGGCCCGCAGGCCTGGCCCGCAGCATCGGCCGATGGCACGCAGCGCAGTTCTTCAGGCCTGGCGCGGGGTTCAGGATGGCCCGCAGCGTCGCTCTCGGGCAGTGGCCCGCTGGAGCGCGCGCCATCGTCGGGGCTCAAAAGCGAAGGCCCTCGCCGCTTGTTAGAACGACGAGGGCCTCCGAATCTGCAACGAACAGGTCGTGCGGGCTGATTCGTGTTTCCGGGGAGTGGAATGTCAACCACCCACCCAGTCAGAACGCCCGCGCGTTCTGTTCGGTCCAATTTGGCTCCGCCAGAGGGACTCGAACCCCCGACCCGGTGGTTAACAGCCACCTGCTCTACCGACTGAGCTATGGCGGAACAGTCGGGCGGGCGGGAATCTAGCGAGCGGGGGATTCTTGTCAAGCTCGACGATCTCTGCCATGGATGGCTCGTGCAGACACCACACCGGAGCCGGTTGACGACGTCGCGGGTCCGCCTGGCCGCCGCCCTCGCGGCCGCCGTCGCCCTCGCCTGCCCCACGCCGCCCGAGCGCCCCGCGGAGGGGGCGCGCACCATCGCCGCCGACGATTGCGCGGCGCTGGCGGACCCGGACCT
>CAZMRP010000035.1:0-17506 GCA_964568275.1 uncultured Myxococcales bacterium | reverse complement strand
GGCCTGGATCGCGTTGATCCCCTTCTCGGGCTCCATCCCGGCGTGCGCCGCGCGGCCGGTGAGCTCCACGTCGATCGCGAAGTACGACGGGCCGCCGATCACGATCGTGTCGAGCGTGTCGTTGTCCATCAGGATCCCGCGGCGGGCGGAGAGCTTCGAGAAGTCGAGATTCTTCACGCCCTGCAGGCCCGTCTCCTCCTGGCGGCTGACGGCGAACTCGATCGGCGGGCGGACCTTCGCCGTGCGCAGCGTCTCGAGCACCTCGGCGATGCCGGCCTTGTCGTCGGCGCCGAGGATCGTCTTGCCGCTCGAGCGGACGATCCCGTTCTCGACGACCGGCTCGATGCCCACGCCGGGCTTGACGGTGTCGGCGTGGCAGGAGAGCAGCAGCGGGGCCTTGCCCGTGCAGCCGCGCTCGGGGAACCTCGCGATCAGGTTGCCGTAGGCGTCGAGCTCGGCGGTCCCGCCGGCCTCGCGCACGGCGCCCAGCAGGTACTGCATCATCCGGGCCTCGTTGCCGGACTCGGAATCGATGCGGACCATCTCGAGGAACTGGTCGACCATCCGTTGCGTCATCGTCTCCTCCTTCCGTGTCGGGCCGCCACCCTACCACGATTTCCCGTGCCTGGGCGCGGCGCCGCCGCCACCCCGCCGCAGCCTCCGCGTCGAACGGGTTCGCGTGGCCGTGCCGGGGATTCCCGGGCGGGCTTGCCGGCAGGGTCTCAGTCGCCGGCGACGGCGGCGGGGCGGGACAGGCGGCAGGCGCAGACCTTGTACTCGGGGATCTTGGCGGTCGGGTCGAGCGCGGCGTGGGTCAGGATGTTCGCGGCGCACTCGGCGAAGTGGAACGGCATGAACACGATGCCGTCGCCGATCCGGTCGGTCACCCGCGCGGTCACGCGCACCTGGCCGCGCCGGGTCTCGATCAGGGCCGACTCCCCGTCCCGCAGCCCGGCGCGTTCGGCGTCCAGCGGATGGACCTCGATGTACCCGGTGGGCACTTCCCGGTTCAGGATCCCGGTCCGCCGGGTCATCGTGCCGGTGTGGAAGTGGAACCCGGTTCGCCCCGTGGTCAGCAGCAGCGGGTAGGCCTCGTCGGGCAGCTCGGCGGCGGGCTTGAACTGGATCGGGAGCAGCTGTCCCTTGCCGCGGCTGAACTTGTCCTTGTGGAGGTAGGGCGTCCCCGGGTGTTCCCGGTTCGGGCACGGCCAATGCAGCCCGACGGTGCCCAGGCGCTCGTAGGTGATGCCGCCGTAGCTGGGCGTCAGCCGCGAGATCTCCTCCATCACGGCCGCGGGCGACTCGTATTCGAACTGCTTCGAGCCGGCCTCGCGGGCCAGCTCGCAGAGGATCTGCCAGTCGGCCTTGCTGTCGCCGACGGGTTCGATCGCCCTCCAGGTCCGCTGGACGCGTCGCTCCGTCGACGTGACGGTGCCTTCCTTCTCGGCAAACGATGCCGCCGGCAGCACGACGTCGGCCAGCTCGGCGGTCTCGGTCAGGAAGATGTCCTGGACGGCGAGGAAGTCGAGCTTGCCCAGGGCCGTGCGCAGGTGCGAGAGGTCCGGGTCGGCCATCATCGGGTTCTCGCCCATCACGTACAGCGCCTTGAGTTTCCCCTGGGCCGCCAGTTCCGTCATGTCCATCATCGTCAGGCCCGGCTTGGGGTTCAGCTCGGCGTGCCAGGCGTCCTGGAACTTCTTCCGGTTCGCCTCGTCGGCCACTGGCTGGTAGCCCGGGTAGACGTTGGGCAGCGCGCCCATGTCGCAGGCGCCCTGCACGTTGTTCTGCCCGCGGAGCGGATTCACGCCGGTCGACGGCCGGCCGACGTGCCCCGTGATCATCGCCAGGTTCGCCAGGCTCTTGACGTTGTCGGTGCCGGTGGTGTGCTGGGTGATCCCCATCGCGTAGACGATGGAGCTCGCCGGGCCCTGCGCGAACATCCGGGCGGCCTGGACCACCAGGTCGCGAGGCACCCCCGTGATTCCCTCGACCCACTCGGGGGTGCAACTCTCGACGGCCCCCTTCACCGCTTCGAACCCCTCCGTCCGCTCGGCGATGAACGCCCGATTCTCGAGCCCCTCGGCCAGGATCACGTTCATCAAGCCGTTGATCAACGCGACATCGGTGCCGGGCCGGTGCCGGAGGTGCAGGTCCGCGAACCGTGTCAGGGGAATCCGGCGGATGTCGGCCACGATCAGCTTGGCGCCCTTCTCCTTGGCCCGCAGCACGTAGCGGGCGACCAGCGGGTGCTGCTCGGTGGTGTTCGACCCGATCACCAGGATGCAGTCGGCGTTCTCGAGCTCGCAGACCGAATTGGTCATCGCTCCGGAGCCGAACGTCGCGGCCAGACCGGCCACGGTGACGCTGTGTCAAAGACGCGCACAGTGGTCGACGCTGTTCGTTCCCATCACCGACCGCACGAACTTCTGCATCAGGTAGTTCTCTTCGTTCGTGCACTTGGCCGAGGACAACGCTCCGAACCGTTCGGGACCGGCCGCGCGGAACTTCTGGACCATCAGCCCCAGGGCCTCCTTCCACGGGGCCGGCTGGAGCTTGCCGTTCTTCCGGATCAGCGGTGTCGTCAGCCGGTCCTTGGCGGTGACGAACTCGTTCACGCTCCAGCCCTTGATGCACAGCTTGCCCTGGCTGACCGGGTGCGCGCGAGCGGGGCGCACTCCCACGAGCTGGCCGTCGAGGACCTGCAGATACAGGCCGCAGCCGGTACCGCAGTACGGGCACACCGAGAACACGCTCTTATTCGGCATGGCTGATCTCTCCTCGTGCGATGCCGGCCAGCGGCGACGTCGCCGTCGGATCGTTGCCCGGCTCGTAGCCGAACAGGTCGCGGACCCCCGCGCGCATGGTCTTCTTGAGCAGCCGAAGCGGGATGTCCATCGGACAGGCCCGCTCGCACTCCCCGCAATCGATGCAGCGGTCGGCGAGGTGCATCAGCTGGATGAAGTGGAACACGGGGAAGTCGGGCGGCAGGCCCCCCCGGGGAACGTAGAGCTCGCGCTCCATCTGGCATTCCTTGCAGTAGCACAGCGGACAGGCGTTCCTGCAGCCGTAGCACTTGACGCACTTGCCGAGGTGGTAGTTCCAGAACGCCAGTCGTTCGTCCGTCGACATCCGGAGGAACCGGGCCAGCTCCGGATCCTCGGCGGCATTCTCGATCCGCTCGCCGAACTTCAGGTTGCTCGGATACGGCCGGGGACAGCGGCATTCCTCGGCTTGCGCCCGGTCGCAGGCGACCCCGATGATCTCGATCCCGTCCAGGCGCAGCTGGAACACCTTCGCCAGCTCGAACAGCGCCCGCTCGTCGCACCCCCGGACGACGATCCCGAGCTTCGCCGTCGGGCTCGCGGCCCGCACGAGGTCGATGACGTTCCTGTCGCTGGGCCGGCAGGTGAAGATGAGGGGCTCCTTGCCGGCGAGGACGAGGTCGTCCAGCTCCGCCGGCGTGGAGAAGAAGCGGGGCACGGGGGTCCCGTCCTGGAGGCCGATGCCGTAGATCAGATCCAGTTGCTTCCCGGTCAGCAGCTCCCTACAGAGACGGCGCACTTGCTCGATCATGGCTCGCTCCTTTGAGAGGGTTCGGTCCCAGCTGCTTGACCTCGGCGACGAAGCTCTCGACGACCTCCACGAACCGCGCGCCCTCGGACGCGGACACCCACTCCAGCCGCACCCGGCGCGGGTCGATGCCGATCGCGCCGAGCGCCTGCTTGAGCAGGGGAATGCGCTTCTCGGTCTGCAGGTTGCCGGTGGAGTAGTGGCAGTCGCCGACGTGACAACCGCAGATCAGCACCGCGTCCGCCCCCTTGCGCAGCGCGGACATCACGATCAGCGGACTGACCCTTCCCGAACACATTACCCGGACGACCAGGACGTTCGCCGGGTAACGCATTCGGCTCGTGCCTGCCAGATCGGCACCGGTGTAGGAGCACCAGTTGCACAGGAACGCGACGATCTTGGGCTCGAAGCTCATGACACCACCCCTTCGATGCGACCCTTCCCCAACGCTCGCAGCATGCCGTTCGCGCGAATGTTGCAGAGCGCCTCGGTCCCCGGCCACGAAGACGACGCCATTCCGCGCGCCGCGCCCTCCGCACCCGAACCTGCTTGCTCCGTGTTGGCTAGCAGGTTCCCTGCCACGGTGACGGGGAGCCTCACGGACCGGTCGTGCGCTGAGAATTCAGCTGCGGTTCCGATGCGATATCCGTGCGACGAGGATGCCTTCGCGTGCCCCGGATCCGGCGCCCTGCGCCGGAGATGGGGCGGCCTGCCTGTTCGTGGTGTGGCGAATCGCCTCGGCACGCCGCGCCGTGGCCGACGGAAGTCGGGTTCCACCTGCGGACCCGCTGGTGGCATGATGGCGTCTGCCGCGACGGCGGACCCGCGCGGCCGGAGAGGTTGGGGAGATGAAGCGACTGAAGCGGTTGCTGCTGGTGGTGCTGCTGATCGGGGCGGTGGTCCTGTTCTGGCTCAACCTCGATCATTTCGGGATCGACCCGTCGCTCAAGTTCTACCTCGTCGGCGGCGGAGCCTCGGCCTTCGTCTGCGGCCTGCTGCTGAAGCTGCTCGGACGCTGGGACGTGATCCCGGACTGGGTCCCGCTGCTCGGCAAGACCGACGACGCCGTCGCGTGGACGCTGGTCGTCGCCGGCATCGGCGCGGGCGTCGGCGGGTACTTCCTGGCGTGACGGGGGCGACTACGGGCGGGCGATGGTGACCGTCGCGACGCCCTCGGCCTGGCGCTGCACCTCGAGCGTCACGGACGGGGTGCCGGTCGAGACGGCCTCGACCCCGACGCCGAAGTTGAGGCGGGCGGTGGAGCTGTCGGCGGTCCAGAACCCGGTCAGCGCGGGCGGGATCACGAGCGGCGTGGCGGCGACCTGACGGCACGAGATGGAGAAGGTCCGGTCGTCCGGCAGGGTGGTGACGAAGGACGCCGAGATGTTCGGGATGGTGGTCGGCGTCCAGGCGACGTTCCAAGGTTGGCACGTGGTGAGGGTCGCACCCGCGGCCGGCTCGGTAACCGTCGGCATCTCGGGCACCGTGACCGTCAGGTCGAACGCCGGCACCTCGGTCCCGCCTGTGGACCAGGCGCGCACGGTGTCGCCGGCGGCCAGGGCCGGCAGCACCCTGCCCGGTCCGCGGAAGCAGGCGAGCGACGTGTCGGCGTCCGCGAGCGGGTACTCGGTGCCGTTGATCGAGACCGTGATGTCGCCGGTGTCGAGATTCTCGCCGGCGGGCTCGACGATCGGCGGGAGCCAGTCCAGCACCCGGCACGGGCCCGACTCGCCGAGCTTGACGGCCCAGTCGTAGGCCGGCGTGTAGCGGCAGATCGCCGCGGAGGCGGCGGTGACCGTCGGGGCCCCGACGACGACGATCCGCATCGCCTCGTCGTGCAGCAGCACCTCGTCCTCGGGGATGCCGGGGCAGGCCGGGGTCGTGTCGACGCCGCCGTCGTCCTCCGGAGACGGCGTGTCGTCCGGCGCGACGACGTCGTCGGGCCCGCCGTCGGGGTAGTGGATGATCATCGTGCCGTCGTCGCCGCAGGCGCCCAGCGCGAGCGCCGCGACCAGAGCCGCGAAGAACCAGCATCGCAAGTTCATCTTCTTCCCTCCCGGCCGCGGTATCCGCGACCTCGACGGTTGCCGGCTACCGGCCCGAGGTGACCGCGCCGTAGTTCGTGATGTTGGGGGTGCCGTCGGCGTTGGCCAGCGAGCGCACGGCGCAGGTGGCGCCGTTCCAGGTCACGGCCGCCACGCGCCAGAACTCGTTGTCGTAGCTGTCGCCGGGGTTGGAGTCGCGGAGCGTCACCGGGCCGAACTCCACGGGCGGCCCCGACTCGCACTCGCCCGAGGTCGAGGCGCAGTAGACCTTGATGTAGACCTGCGCCGGGCCCGAGTCGTCGGCGTAGTAGTAGTGCACGCCGACGATGTACTCGTGACCGACCACCGGATTGTCGATGTTGATGTTCTCCGGGCCGTAGCCCTCGACGTCGTCGAGGTCGAGGCGCGGGTCGTCGTCCCGCCCCGGCGCGTCCCACGAGAGGACCGCGCCGCCCGAGGCGTTGCAGTTGGCGTAGTAGCAGTCGAAGTTGCCGAACCAGGTGGTTCCCGACGGGTGCAGCAGGTGCAGGTCGACGTCCGAGGCGTCGCAGGCCGGCGGACGCATGCCGCCGGTGCACGAGCGGTCGGGCGGGTTCCAGAACATCTCGACCCGCAGGCCCTCGGACGGCACCGCCACCACGTCGAACACGCACGAGCCCTCGTTCCCCTCGTCGTCGGTCACCGTCAGCGTGATCTGGTACGTCCCGGCGACGTCCGGCGTGAACTGCGAGGTGGTTCCGTAGGCGGGGGAGGGCGGATCGCAGCTCGAGCCCGCGGGCCGCGTGGTCAGCTCCCAGTGGTACGCGACCACGGCGCCGTCGTCGACGCCGTTCCCGTTGAGCGTGATCGTGTTCAGCGGCACGGTGCAGGTCTCGGCGGGACAGATCGCGTCGGGACCGCTCGGCGTGGCGTCGACCAGCACCTCGCACTCGGACGACATCCCCCGCGCGTTCGTCGCCGTGGCCCGCAGCACGTAGCGCCCCGGCTTGTCGGGCGTGATCGTCGGCGAGGCCGCGTTCGGCGGCGTGGGCGCCGGTCCGGTCGAGGCCGAGGGCCAGCTCACCAGTTCCCAGATCCAGGTCACGGCGTCGCCGTTGAGCACCGGGATCGCCGGGATCGTCAGCGGACGCCGGGTCCGGCCGGTCAGGATCTCCTCCGGGCAGTCGAGCGGCGGGGCGCCGATGGCCGTCACGGTGAAGATGCACTGCCCGCGGTAGCCGTTGTCGTCGATGACCTCGAAGCGGATCACGTAGTCGCCTTCGACGTCCGCCGTGAACAGCGTGCTCGCCGCGTCCGGCGGGACCAGCGTGGCGCCCGTCGAATCCTCCGGACGCTCGCGGAGCGACCACTCGAAGCCGACGATCACGCCGTCGACGTCGTCGCCGTCGCCCTCGAGCGTCACCGGGACGGCGACGCGGGCGTCGGTGACGTCGGGCGGACAGAGCGCGGTCGGGGGGTTGTTGACCGCGTGGACCAGCGTCTGGCACGAGTCGGACTGGCCGGCGAGGTCGGTGGCCTCGAAGCGCGCGATGTAGTCGCCGAGGAGATCGGGGGTCAGCGTGGTGTACCAGGTGTGCAGCGGCGTGAGGGTCGCGGTGGAGCCGGCGGGACGGGTCGGCAGCGACCAGTCCATGGTCAGGGTGTCGCCCTCGTCCTCGGCCCGGGCCTCGAGCACCGTACGTTTGGTCGGCGAGGTCCACAGCTCGTCGTCGAGGCACCGGACGACCGGCGGCCGGTCGGGCAGCTCGACGATGTCCTCGAGCGTCGTCTCGGCGTCGGGCTCGGGCTCCCACAGCCCGCTCTTGGCCCCGCAGCCGGCCGCCAGCACGGCGCACGACAACAGCAGCGTCGGTTTCCGCATCGCGTTCATGGCGTCTCCCCTGCCTTCGCGGGCGACTCCTCGGGCGGCGGCTCCGCGGCCGGCCCCGGGTGGGTCGGCAGCCGGTTGTCCTTCCACGGACCGTAGGCCGCCACGTCGACCACCACGGCGGTGATGTTGTCCTTCCCGCCGCGCTCGTTGGCCATCGCGACGAACCGGCGCGACGCCCGCTCGAGGTCCAGTTCCATCACCTTGGGGATCTCGGTGTGCTTGAGGTACCCGTGGAGGCCGTCGGAACAGATCAGGAACCGGTCGCCGGGCTTGACGGGGAAGATCTGGGTGTCGACCTGGACGTACTCGTGGCTCCCCACCGCGCGGGTGATGACGTTGTGGTCCTTGATCGCACGCGCCTCGGCCAGCGTCAGCAGGCCCTGCTTGACCTGCCAGTTGACCAGGGTGTGGTCGTCGGTCATCTGCACAACGTCGCCCTCGCGGACGCAGTAGACGCGCGAGTCGCCGACCTGGGCGGTGACGGCGAACCCCTCGGCGACGAGCAGGGCGGAGATGGTGGTGCCCATCCCGTGCCGCGAGGGGCTCTCCTGGGCCAGGCCGAAGACCAGGAAGGCGGCGGACTGGACCGCGGACTCGAGCAGCCGGGACAGGCCGTGAACCTCCTCGATGCCGTCGGGGCGCGCGTCGAACCGGGCGATGATGTCGACGCCGCCCGAGACCATGGAGTGAATCGCGTCGACCGATTCCCGGCTCGCCACCTCGCCCGCCGCGTGCCCCCCCATGCCGTCCGCCACGACGTACAGCCCCAGCTCGTCGTTGCGCAGGTAGGAGTCCTCGTTGAGCTGCCGCCGGCGGCCGATGTCGGTAGCGGCGAACGAGCGACAGTACATCCGACCAATACCTCCGTGCGGCGTGGGGAAGCCGCAGCCTGCTTGCGAACTCTGGTCGAACCCTAGCATATTCACCCCGATGACGCACATCCGCCGCCCCGATCCGCTGCTCGAGGCGCTCCAGCGGGTCGCCGCCGCCGTGGCGCTCGAGGTGCGCCGCGAACGGCTCGAGATCGGCGACGCGAAGGCCCCCGGCGGCCTGTGCCGGCTGGCCGACGGCCGGCAGGTCTGCATCCTCTCCGACCGGCTGTCGGACGACGAGGAGCTGCGCGCCCTGGGGCTCGCGCTCTTGCATTTCGACCTGGAATCCGTCTACCTGCCTCCCGCGGCCCGCGAATACCTCGAACGGCTGGCGGCCGAGCTGCCGTCGCGGCCGCAGGGCGGGTAGGGGGCCGCGGGAGCGGGATGCCGAACGGCGCGCCGGTATCATCGACGACGACGGGACGTCACCCGATCAACCCCCGGGCCGGCATCCGCCGGACGATCGACCGGGTCCTCGGCGGCGAGTTGGGGGGCACCATCGCCGTGGCGGTCGTCTGGGGCGCCGTCGTGGCCGCCGCGATCTGGGCCGCGCTGCTGGGCCTCCACGAGCTCGCCGCCGCCCTGTGGGGCGGGTCGGGGCCCGCCGCCACCGGAGGAATCGCCGGGGGCGCCTGGTGGCTCGTCCTGCTGCTCCCGACCGCCGGAGGCCTCGTCTGCGGCCTCGTGGGCCGCCTGCTGGCCCCCCGCGCGGGCGGCGGTCTCGACGTGGCCGACCTGATCGACTCGATCGGCCGCCGGGGAGGGCGAGTCGACCTGTATCGAAGCCTCGCCCGCACCTTCGGCTCGATTGTGGCCGTCGGGGCAGGGGGCTCGGCCGGTCCCGAAGGACCCCTCGTGCACCTCGGCGGCGGGACCCTGTCGACCGGCGGACGCCTGCTCGGCTTCGACGGCCAGCGGCTCAAGGTCCTGGTCGCCTGCGGCGCCGCCGCCGGCCTGGCCGCCGTCTTCGGGACCCCCTTCGCCGCTTTGCTGCTGGCGATCGAGGTCGTCCTCGGGGCCGTCCACATGCGGACGATGCTGCCGGTGGCCGCCGCCGCCGTGGCCGCGGCCGCCGTACGCGAGACGCTGCTGGCGACCCTCGGGCCGGCGATCCCGGTCCTGGCACTGCCGACCTCCGTGGGCGCCGTGGGCGGCCCCGAACTGGCCGCCTGCGCGATCGTCGGGGTCGGGGCAGGGGTCCTGGGCGCCGCCTTCTCGCGCACCGTGAACCTCACCGGCGAGCTGTTCGCTGCCTTGCCGCTGCCGGGCTGGGCCGCGCCCGCGGCCGGCGGCCTCCTGGTGGGCTGCCTGGGCGTCGCCTGGCCGGAAGCGCTCGGCCACGGCTACGACGGCCCCGCCGCCTTGGCCGGCGCCGCCCCCGCCGCGATCGGGGCCGTGTTCGTCCTCGGCGTCTGGAAGTTCATCGCCACCGCGCTGACCGTGGGCTCCGGCGGGGCGGGCGGCGTGCTCGTCCCCTGCCTGTTCATCGGCGGGGCGCTCGGCGCCGTCGCCGGCGCGGGACTCGAACAGGCCGGCTGGGCCAGCGCCGGAGCGACGGTCGGGACGCTGACCCTCGTGGGAGCCGCCGCCCTGTTCGCCGCCGCCAGCCACGCCGGGCTCACGGCGCTCGTGCTGGTTCTCGAGCTGACCATGCAACCATTCGTGATCGTACCGGTATTCATTGCAATTGCTCCGGCGATCGTGATCTCGTCGTTGCTCTCGAAGGATTCGATACATACGTTGGCCATCCGGCGGCACGGAGGCCGGGACCCAAGGACCTCGGGTGAAGGCTCCGTGCTCCAGGAAACCCCGGTTTCGGCGCTGGTGCGGACCGATGCCGAACGGGTCAAGCGCGGCGAGCCGCTCTCGCGGCTGGTCAAGCGCCTGGTGGAAGGCGGAGCGATGTTCCAGCACGTGGTCGATGAGAACGGCAAACTGCTGGGAACCGTCTCGCTCCAGGAGGTCGGCCCGCTGCTGCGCGAGGACGGCGTCGAAGGACTGCTCCTGGCCTACGACGTGATGCGCGCGCCGCCGCTCTCCGTCACTCGCTCGGATACCCTCGCCACCGCCCTCGAACGCTTCGCCCGCAGCGACTGGGAAGAACTCGCCGTTGTCGACGGCGCCGGCGTGCTCGAGGGACGCCTCAGCCGCAAGGACGTCCTGGCGTTCTACGCGCGCGAGGTGCTCGACGACAAGAACCTGGGGATGAAGTTCATCCGCCGGACCGACCGCAGCGCCGCGCCGACCGACGACGGACGGGGGGGAGGCGAGCCGTCGAGCGAGGTCGTGACCGACTTCGTCGAGGTGCCGCCGGACCAGGCGATCGAGGCGATGGCGGTGCCGCCCGGGTTCATCGGACACACGCTCCAGGACCTCAACCTCCGGGCCCGCTTCGGCGTCGGCGTGATCAGCATGCGCCGCCGCAGTCCGGGGGGAGGGAGGATCTCCCTGGTGGCCCCCGACCCGACCTTGCCGCTGCGCGACGGCGACGTGCTGGTGCTGGCCGGGCCGAAAGAGCAGATGGAGAAGCTCAGCAAGCTGGTCGGCTAATGTTACATAATATGTCTTATGCGACACGAATGACCGGAAGCGGCTAGGGCGCCCAGCCCGAAAAGGACCCAAGGAGACCGAGCACGATGGCGACGATGAACCCGATCACACCCGAGGAATTCCAGTTCGGCGAGCGGCTGCCGGTGCTGCCGATCCGCAACGCGCTGCTGTTCCCGACGGCGGTGGCGCCGTTCGAGGTCGGCCGGCCGAAGTCGCTCAGGCTGGTGCACGACCTGGAGAAGTCGGCCGAGCCGTACCTGGCGATCTTCGCCCAGCGCGACCCGAAGACCGACGACCCGACGGAGGCGGAGCTGTTCCCGTACGGGACCGCCGCCCGCGTGCTGAAGGTGATCCGGCACTCGAGCGGCTCGCTGTCGGTGATTCTCCAGGGCGGCGTGCGGATCAAGCTCGAGGAGCTGGTAAGCCGTGACCCGTACCACGTGGCGCGGGTTTCGCGGCTCAACGACGTGCTGGTGGAGGACGTCGAGACCGAGGCCTTGACGATGTCGCTCAAGGAGTCGGCGAAGGAAGTGATGGAGCTGACGCCGGAGATGCCGCGGGAGGCGCTGGCGTTGATCGACTCGATCGAGCACGCCGGGCAGCTGTGCGACCTGGTGGCGGCCAACCTGGAGATGCCGCTGGAGCAGAAGTCCGAGCTGATCGAGACGGTGGACGTGAAGGACCGCATCCGCAAGGTGCTGCGGATCCTGATGCGGCAGACCGAAGTCCTGAAGATGCGGGAGCGGATCCGCTCGCAGGTGACCGAGGAGATGGGCAAGACGCAGCGCGAGTACGTGCTGCGCCAGCAGCTCAAGGCGATCAAGGACGAGCTGGGCGAGGCCGAGGACGAAGGCAGCGATCTCGAGGGGATGGACGAGAAGCTGTCGAAGCTGGACCTGCCGCAGGAGGCCCGCGAGGTGGCCCAGAAGCAGATGCGCCGGCTCAAGGCGATGCAGGTCGGCTCGGCCGAGTACACCGTCGCCCGCACGTACCTCGACTGGATCATGGACCTGCCGTGGCGGGTCGACACGAAGGACAAGCTGGACATCGGCGAGGTGCGCAAGGTCCTGGAGGAGGACCACTACGGCCTGGACAAGGTGAAGAAGCGCATCATCGAGTACATCGCGGTGCGGAAGCTGAAGACCGACAAGAAGGGGCCGATCCTGTGCTTCGTCGGGCCGCCCGGCGTCGGCAAGACGTCGCTCGGGAAGTCGATCGCCCGGGCGCTCGGGCGCAAGTTCGTGCGGATCTCGCTGGGCGGCGTGCACGACGAGGCGGCGATCCGAGGCCATCGGCGGACCTACGTCGGCGCGCTGCCGGGGCAGATCATCCAGCAGCTCAAGAAGGCCGGGACGCGCAACCCGGTGTTCATGATGGACGAGGTCGACAAGATCGGCCGGGACTTCCGCGGCGACCCGGCGGCCGCCCTGCTGGAGGTCCTGGACCCGGAGCAGAACGACACCTTTGCGGACCACTACGTCGAGGTGCCGTTCGACCTGTCGAAGGTGATGTTCATCACCACGGCCAACCTGCCGGACCCGATCCCCCCTCCCCTGCGCGACCGGATGGAGATCCTCGAGCTGCCCGGCTACACGCGGCGGGAGAAGCTGGAGATCGCCCGCGTGCACCTGCAGCCGCGGCAGCTCACCGAGCACGGCCTGGACGAGAAGATGATCCGGATCGAGAGGGAGACGGTGGAGCAGATCATCGACACCTACACCCGCGAGGCCGGCGTGCGGAATCTCGAGCGGAACATCGCCGGGTGCTGCCGCGGGGTCGCCGTCAAGATCGCCGAGGAGACGCTCAAGCCGGACAAGTTCCCCGCCACCGTGCGCCCGGACGACCTCCTGGAGTACCTCGGCCCGGCCAGGTTCACCTCGGAGGTGGCCGAGCGGACGGAGATCCCGGGGGTGTCCACGGGGCTGGTCTGGACCAGCACCGGCGGGGACATCATCTTCATCGAGGCGACCAGGATGCCCGGCAAGGGGAAGCTGTCGCTGACCGGGCAGCTCGGCGACGTGATGAAGGAGTCGGCCCAGGCCGCGCTGTCCTACGTGCGGGCCAACGCCGAGCGCTACGGACTCGACCCGGCGATCTTCGAGAACTCCGACCTGCACGTGCACGTGCCGGCGGGAGCGATCCCGAAGGACGGTCCGAGCGCCGGGCTGGCGATGTTCGCGGCGCTGACGTCGATGTTGACCGGGATCCGGGTCAAGCACGACGTGGCGATGACCGGCGAGATCACGCTGCGCGGCCGCCTGCTCCCCATCGGGGGCGTGAAGGAGAAGATCCTCGCCGCCCACCGGGCCGGCATCAAGCGCGTGGTGCTCCCCGAACGCAACGGGCCGGACCTGATCGAGGTGCCGAAGGAGGTCCGGGACGAGCTGGAGCTGCTCCAGCTCAAGAACATGGAGGACGCCCTGCCCCTGGTCTTCGAGCCGAACGACCGGTTCCCGGCCACCGGCAAGCCGGTGACGCCTGCGAAGAAGGACAAGGAACCGGCGCCGTCGAAGAAGCACGGCCGGAAGTCGGTCGCCCCACCTTCCCTCTGAACTGCGAGGGGCGCGGCCCCGTCGTCGCGCTACGAGCAGTCGATGGCCAGGGAGAAGGCGGCGCGAGCGTTGGCCGCGCCGTCCACCACCACGTAGTAGCGGCGGCCGCCGGTCACGCTGGCGGTGACGGACGGACCGCCGGAGCCGCTGGCGGCGACGCAGGTGGTCGGGTCGCAGGCGTCGCCCAGCAGCAGCACCGTCGGCGTCCCGTTGGAGACGACGCCCGAGAGCGACGCCTCGAGCCGGACCGTGCCGGCCGGGAGGTCGACCGCGTAGACCGCCTCGCCGCCCGTGAACCCCGAACCGCAGGTGCCGTAGCTCGACACGTCGCTCGCGCCGGTGAAGGTCGACGCGGTCACGCCCGAGTCGCAGGCCAGCAGCGGCACGGCGGGGGTCGGGCTGACCGTCGTGCAGGCGGCGCCGGCCCCGCAGGCGGTGACGGTGCACAGGCTGCCGTCGCCGCACGGGGCGTCGGCGGCATCGATGCAGGTGCCCGTGACGCAAGCCCGCGCCCCGGTCCCACCGCACGGGTCGACCGTCGTGCAACTCGTCCCGTCGGCGACGAAGTCCCGCTCGCAGTGCGGCGGGGCACCGGGGACGTCGGCGATGCAGCGGTCGATCGTGCACGGGTTGCCGTCGTCGCAGGCGCCCTCCAGCGAGCGCGTGCAGGCCCCGGCGATGCAGACGTCGATCGGGCCGCACTCGGTCGCCCCGCCGCACAGCACGCCATCGACCACCGGGGCGTCGGCGCAGGTGCGGGTCGCCTCGTCACAGGCGGCGTAGATGCACGGGTCCTCCGGCTCCGCGCACGGCGTCACGGTGTTGCGGCACAGGCCGTCGAAGCACTCCTCGACCCCGTCGCACCACTCGTCGTCGGGGCACGGCTCGCCGTCCGGGTGGTGGGCGTGGGTGCACACGCCGTCGTCGCCGCAGTGGTCGTCGGTGCACGGCGAGCCGTCGTCGCAGTCCTCGTCGGCGGTGCATGGTCCGGGACCGACGTCCTCCGCCGGGATGTCGGCGGCGTCGGCGTCGGGGCCCGTCGCGTCGTCCTCGTCGCCGTCGACGGGGGCGCCGTCGGTCTCGCGGCCATCGACCGGGGTCTCGGCGGGGATGTCGGGGTCCGCGTCCGCGTCCGCGCCGGCGTCCTGGAACGGCACGCACTGGCCACCGGAGCAGTACTGGCCCGTCGGGCAGTCGCTGGTGCGGGAGCACTCCTGGTCGTCGCAGGCGATGCCGCCGAGCAGCGCGCCCAGGGCCAGCGCGAGCAGTCCGAGGCGCGTCGTCCTCGTCCCAGCCATCGACTTGGTGTGTTGCGTCATGGCTGCCACCTCATCGCGTCCAGTCGACGTTCAGGTCGTACAAGACCGGCGTCTGCGCCGGGTCGGTCGTACTCAGGCTCACCTCGACCTGGATCCAGCGGCTCGGGTTGGCCACGATGGTCTCGATGTCCATCGGCGAGGTGGTCTGGGAGCCGCACCAGGCAGCGGCGGCGAGGCCGGCCTGGGTCGCGGCGGTCCGGGCACGCACCGAGATGTCGGTCACACCCGGGGTCTCGAGCGCGGTCCACTCGATGGTTCGCCAGATCGAGTCGGCGTAGCCCGAGTCGAGGGCGATGGTCCAGGTGCCGTTGGGCCGTGTGAACAGCAGGTGCTGCATCCCGGTCATGTCCGTGTAGGCGTAGGGGCTTCCGCCTGTGGCGAAGCAGGTCGACGTGTACGACGGCCAAGCGGAGACGTCGACGCGACAGGCGTGACAGTAGGTGACGCCCCAGATCCGGCCCGCGTAGTCGATGGCCGTGCCGGCCGACTCGCAGGTGGTCCCGAGCGTGATCGGAGTCAGGGTCGATAGGTCGTCCGAGATGCGGGCGATCCGGTTGTTGTGCAGTGCGGTGTAGATCGTCCCGTCGGCCGTGAGGGCCACCCCGCGAGGGTTCCCGTTGGGCCAGGCCGAACGGTACGACCAGGCGTTTGTCGACGGGTCGTAGCGGATGAAGGTAGCGCAGCCGTAGGCGCCGATCAGCACGCGACCACGGCCGTCGACGGCGATGCCGTAGGTGCTGAAGCAGCCGCCGACACTGGAAGACGGCGGCACCAGCCACTGGCGGCCGCCGGTCGGGTCGGCGATCGGCACCTTGAGCAGCCCTTGGATCCGGCTGTCGAAGCTGTTGCCCCAGTTGGCGTTGAGCACGAACCAGACGTTGCCGGCCGCGTCGCCCACGCCGCCGTAGGGCCGGCCGCCGGCGGCCCACCGGCCGAGCTCCGGGCAGGTCGGGTAGGTGCGCCCGTCGGGCGCCGCCGGCCCGACCGGACCCACGGCGTTGCCGTCGAACTTGACGATCTGCTGCGAATCCCACAAGCCGGCCCAGATGTTGTAGTCGCGGTCGATGCCGAGCGCGCGGACGATGCCCGGCAGGCCGGTCCAGCAGATCACGTTGCCGTCGATGTCGAAGTGCACGATGTTCGACCGGGCCGCACTGCTCGGATCACTGGTCCCGCGATTCCCCAGCCAGACCGACCCGTCCCGCGGGTCCTGCAGCGTGCGCGACGGCTCGCTGCCCAGCGAGTTGCGGGGAAAGCCGGTCATCTGCGCCCCGGTGTCGACGTCCAGCTTGGCCACCGTACGCTGCGGCGAGTTGGGGACCCAGATGTGGCGGGAGGTGCTGACCGTGGAATCCAGGCACAGGTTGCCGGGCAGCGCGCAATCGGGATGCAGCGGGTGGCTCGGCGTCGTCGACAGCCCGTCGGTGGTGCCGGAGTTGAAGTCGATGTCGTCGGTCCAGCCGCAACCGCAGGTCGCCGACCCCTCATCGCACGTCACGTGCGGGCAGTTCGTCGAGTCCTGGCACGGGCTGTTGGTCGAGCCGAGGCAGAAGCCGACCCCGTCGCAGGTGCTGCCCATCGTGCAGAACAGGCCGTCGTTGCAGGGGAAGCCGAGGGGCGTGGGCGGGTGGCTGCAGCTGCCGTCGGGGTTGCAGACATCGCGCGTGCAGGCGTTGCCGTCCGCGCAGGCCGTCATGAACCGGCAGGCCTTCAACTCCTCGTCGCAGAAGTCGGTCGTGCACGAGATGCCGTCGTCGCACAGGATCGGCGCCGGAGCGGGCTCGCAGCCGCCGAAGCAGTTGCAGGTCTCGCGACCGTTGCAGTAGATGCCGTCCTGGCACGCTTCGTCGTTGTCGCAGCAGGCCTTCGGGAACCCGCTCTCGTCGTCGACGGCGCCCGGAGCACGCGGTGGGGCGCCGAGCGCCGGACCATCCTCGCCCGTCTCGGAGAACGAGTGGTCGCCGACGCAGGCCGCCAGCCACAGCACGCTGCCGGCGGCCACCGCCCGGAGCGGCCGGCGCAGCAGGTCCACCACCGCCCTCCCCCTCCCCTCGCGCTGCCGTGTCGTGCTCTGCATGCCGCATCCTCCCCGTCCCCGGCGGGACGTCGAAGCGCTCAATCGATGAACTCGGACGGGATCTCCTCCAGCGTCCGGTACTGCGTCAGGTCCGGCTGCGGCGGGAACTCGCGCTCGGGCGCGTTCTCCCGCAGGATCCGCATCAGCGATTCGTTCTCGACGGTGATGCGCGTCTCGCCCCCCACCGTCGTCAGCGTGACGTTGACGAGCGCCCCGGTCTCGCCCGGGGGCCGGGGCCGCTGGGCCACGAAGGTCACCGCCCCTCCCCGCCGCAGGATGCAGGTCTTCTCCACCGGGCAGACCGAGCCCGACGGACACCCCGGTTTGGGCCCCACCGCGTGCGCCCGGCACTCCGGCGCCGGCCGCGTCTCGCCCCCGGATGCCGCCTCGCCCACCGGCGCGGGAGTGCCGGGGTCGAGGTACCGGGTGTAGAACTCGAGCACGTCGTCCAAGCGCGCGCGGCCGCGCAGATGGACCCACGGCTGCTCCGGTGTCGCGTCGCCGGGCGACGGCAGTTCGCGCTCGAAGCCGACCGGCACGGGCGCCGACATCACCGGCTGGGCGGCCGGCTGCAGACCGGACGGCCGGGGGGTCGCGGGCGGCGGAGACGCCGCCGGGGCGGGCGGAACGCTCGCGACCGCAGGACCCGGC